>NZ_JBRREG010000030.1:0-47799 GCF_056760155.1 Stenotrophomonas sp. STEN022 | reverse complement strand
GGTCTTTCCCCGCCCCCCCCCCCCTCCCCCCCCCCCCCCCCCGCCCCCCCCCGCGCGGCCCCCCCCCCGGGGCCCCCCCCCGCAGCCGGCATCCGGCCCACTGGCGGGAAACAGCACTGGCAAAACTGGCAATTGCCCCCAAATCACAAGGCCGCTAGGCTGATTGACTGCCGTCAGCGACGCCCCCACACCTCCTGCTACCGGCCCAGCCGGCAGCAGTCCAAATCGGATTTCCCATGGCGATGGATTTCATCCGCATCCGCGGTGCGCGGACGCACAACCTCAAGAACATCGACCTCGACCTGCCCCGCGACAAACTGATCGTGATCACCGGCCTGTCCGGCTCGGGCAAGTCCTCACTGGCGTTCGACACCATCTATGCCGAGGGCCAGCGCCGCTATGTCGAGTCGTTGTCGGCGTATGCGCGGCAGTTCCTGAGCGTGATGGAAAAGCCCGACCTGGACCACATCGAAGGCCTGTCGCCGGCGATCTCCATCGAGCAGAAGTCGACCTCTCACAACCCGCGCTCCACCGTCGGCACCATCACCGAGATCTACGACTACCTGCGCCTGCTCTACGCCCGCGTCGGCAGCCCGCGCTGCCCCGACCACGGCTACCCGCTGGAAGCGCAGACCGTCAGCCAGATGGTCGACCAGGTACTGACCCTGGATCCGGAGCAACGCTACATGCTGTTGGCACCGGTCATCCGCGATCGCAAGGGCGAACATGCACAGGTCTTCGACCAGCTGCGTGCGCAGGGCTTCGTACGTGTACGCGTTGACGGCGAGCTGTATGAAATCGATGAAGTGCCGGCGCTGACCCTGCGCCAGAAGCACACCATCGAGGCCGTGGTTGATCGTTTCCGTCCGCGCGAAGACATCAAGCAGCGCCTGGCCGAAAGCTTTGAAACCGCCCTCAAGCTGGGCGATGGCATGGCCACGGTGATGACCCTGGATGCCGCCGACAGCACCCCGCAGCTGTTCTCCTCCAAGTACAGCTGCCCGGTCTGCGATTACGCGCTGCCGGAGCTGGAACCGCGCCTGTTCTCGTTCAACTCGCCGGTCGGCGCCTGCCCGGGCTGTGATGGCCTGGGCGTGGCCGAGTTTTTCGATCCGAACCGCGTCGTCGTGCATCCGGAGCTGTCATTGGCCGCAGGCGCGGTACGCGGCTGGGACAGGCGCAATGCCTACTACTTCCAGCTGATCGCCTCGCTGGCCAAGCACTACAAATTCGACGTGGACGCCAGCTGGCAGTCGCTGCCGGACAACGTGAAGCAGGCCGTGCTGTACGGCAGCGGTGAAGAGCAGATCACCTTCACCTATTTCACTGAGGCCGGTGGGCGCAACCAGCGCAAGCACCGCTTCGAAGGCATCATCCCCAACCTTGAGCGCCGTTACCGCGAGACCGAATCGCCGGCGGTGCGCGAGGAACTGGCCAAGTACATCAGCTCGCGGCCATGCCCGGAGTGCAAGGGCGCGCGTTTGAACAAGGCCGCGCGCAACGTGTTTGTCGCCGACCGTCCGCTGCCGGAAATCGCGGTACTGCCGATCGACGAAGCCAAGCGCTTCTTCAGCGAGCTGAGCCTGCCCGGCTGGCGTGGCGAGATCGCCACCAAGATCGTCAAGGAAATCGGTGAGCGACTCGGCTTCCTGGTCGACGTCGGCCTGGATTACCTCACACTTGAGCGCAAGGCTGACACCTTGTCCGGCGGTGAGGCACAGCGTATTCGCCTGGCCTCGCAGATCGGCGCCGGCCTGGTCGGCGTGATGTACGTGCTCGACGAGCCGTCCATCGGCCTGCACCAGCGTGACAACGAACGCCTGCTCGGCACCCTCACCCGCCTGCGTGACCTGGGCAATACGGTGATCGTGGTCGAGCACGACGAAGACGCGATCCGGCTGGCCGATTACGTGGTCGACATTGGTCCGGGCGCAGGCGTGCACGGAGGCGAAATCGTCGGCCAAGGCCAGCTGCAGGAGCTGCTGGATGCACCACGCTCACTGACCGGCCAGTACCTGTCCGGCAAGCGCCAGATCGAGATCCCGGCGCGCCGCCACAAGCCCAACCCGAAGATGACGCTGCGCCTGCGTGGCGCCAGCGGCAACAACCTGAAGAACGTGGATCTGGATATCCCGTCCGGCCTGCTGACCTGCGTCACCGGTGTGTCCGGTTCGGGCAAGTCGACGCTGATCAACGACACCTTGTTCTCGCTGGCGGCCAACGAGATCAACGGTTCTTCGCACCCCATCGCCAAGTACAAGAGCGTCGAAGGCCTGGACCTGTTCGACAAGGTCGTCGATATCGACCAGTCGCCGATCGGCCGCACCCCGCGTTCCAATCCGGCGACCTACACCGGCCTGTTCACGCCGCTGCGTGAGCTGTACGCGCAGGTGCCGGAGGCGCGTGCGCGTGGTTATTCGCCGGGCCGTTTCAGCTTCAACGTGCGTGGCGGCCGCTGCGAAGCCTGCCAGGGCGATGGCCTGATCAAGGTGGAAATGCACTTCCTGCCGGACGTGTATGTGCCTTGCGACGTGTGCCACGGCAAGCGCTACAACCGCGAGACGCTGGAGATCCTCTACAAGGGCTTCAACATCAACGATGTGCTCGAAATGACCGTCGAAGATGCACTGCGCCTGTTCGAGCCGGTACCGTCGATCGCACGCAAGCTGGAAACGCTGATGGACGTCGGCCTGAGCTACATCAAGCTCGGCCAGAGCGCGACCACGCTGTCCGGTGGTGAAGCACAGCGCGTGAAGCTGTCCAAGGAACTGTCCCGCCGCGATACCGGCCGCACCCTGTACATCCTCGACGAGCCGACCACCGGCCTGCACTTCCACGACATCGAGGCCCTGCTCGGCGTGCTGCACAAGCTGCGCGACGAAGGCAACACCGTGGTGGTGATCGAGCACAACCTGGACGTGATCAAGACCGCGGACTGGATCGTCGATCTGGGTCCGGAAGGCGGTCACCGCGGCGGCACGGTGCTGGTCACCGGCACGCCGGAAGACGTGGCGGCACATCCAGACTCCTACACCGGTCAGTTCCTGGCCAAGATGCTGCCCTCGACCAGCGCGCGCCCGGAACAACCGGCGGCCGTGGCCAACAAGCCCGATGCGCGCCCGCCGCGCAAGGAGAAGCCGGTCAAGAAAGCAGCAGCCAAGAAGGCTGCCGCCCCCGCCAAGAAGAAGACTGCAAAATGAGCAACGAGCACAAGCAACTGGCCCGCGTACCGATCAGCGTGCGCTGGCGTGACATGGACTCGATGGGCCACGTCAACAACGCCAAGTACGTTTCGTATCTGGAAGAGGCGCGCGTGCGCTGGATGCTGGGCGTGGAAGGCGTGTCGATGACCGACCGCATCGCACCGGTGGTGGCCAATACCAACATCAACTATCGCCTGCCGATCGTGTGGCCAAACGACATCGTGGTCGAGTTGTTTGTCGAGCGCCTGGGCAATAGCAGCGTGACCATTGGTCACCGCATTGTTGACCAGAACGACGACAGCAAGCTGTATTCGGACGGCAACGTGGTGGTGGTCTGGATGGATACGCAGACCGGCAAGAGTGCGCCCTTGCCGGAGGCTGTGCGAGGTGCTTCGAGCTGAGCCCGCCTGACCCTTCTCCCTCCGGGAGAAGGTGCCCCGAAGGGGCGGATGAGGGTCGGTTCAGCACTGGGGTTGTTGGCAGCGCGGCGCTTCGCTTCTACCCTCACCCCAACCCCTCTCCCGGTGGGAGAGGGGCTCAAGCTGCAGTTGCAGGCATCACGCGGACCTCCCCGCGTTCGCGCAGCCTTACTTCAACGCAACCTTCGGGAAATCCACCGGCACATCCAGCGCCACGTTGATGTAGTTGGTGAACAGGTTCAACGCCACATGGGCGAGAATCTCGACGATCTGTTCGTCGCCGAAGCCCACGCTACGCAGCTCCGCCACATCGGTATCGTCCAGCTGCGCACGCTGCTCCACTACTTTCAGCGCGAATCGCAATGCCGCGGCAGTACGCGCGTCTTCGGACTGACCCGCCTGTGCCAATGCCATCTCCGCCGCACTTGCACCGGCCTTCTGCCCCAGCACGGTATGCGCCGCCAGGCAGTATTCGCAGCGGTTGCGGTTGGCGATGGCGACGGCGACCTGCTCGCCGAGCTTGCCGCCAAGGCTGCCCTTGCCCAGCGCGCCAAACGCAGCCCACATGCTCTGCAATGCAGCCGGGGAGTTGGACACCGCCTTGAACATGTTCGGCGTCGCGCCGAAGGCCTGGTGGATCTGCGCCAGCAGCGGCTGGCTGGCGGCGGGGGCGGTCTTGGTCTCTAGATTGATGCGTGACATGGCGATCTCCTGATCGGTTGGGGTGTTTGCCGGGCTGCCTGCCCGTGAAAGAAGTATCCCGTCCGAGCCAGAACCATTTGATACGATTAGTCCATCAAACAAACCAATTAATACAGATGAGCAGCCTTCCGCCCGTGGATCGCCTGGCTGGCGTCCTGGAAAACTTCCGCTTCCAGGCCCAACTGTTCCACTCCGGCCCGCTATGCGGACTGACCAGTTTCGATGCGGGTGAAGGCCACGCCTACCTGCACGTACTGCGGCGTGGTCAACTCGAGGTCAGCCATCCCGGCAGCCGCGATATCCCGGCCTCGATGCACTTCGAAGAGCCGACACTGCTGTTCTATCCGCGACCGTTCAGCCATCGCTTCCACAACCCGCCACGCGAGGGCGCCGATTTCACCTGTGCACGTCTGGATTTCGACGGCGGCATCGCCCATCCGCTGGTGCGTGGCCTGCCCTCGCTGATCGCATTGCCGCTGGCATGCATCCCCGGCCTGGCAATGACGCTGGAACTGCTGTTCAACGAGACCGACAACGTCCGCTGCGGCCAACGCCTGCTGACCGATCGTCTGTTCGAAGTGGTGGTCATCCAGCTGCTGCGCTGGCTGCTGGATCATCCGCAGGAGGCAGGGATACCCGCCGGTTTCATCACCGGGCTGTCGGATCAGCGCTTGGCGCGTGCATTGGCCGCCATGCACGATCGTCCCGGCGAGAACTGGACACTCAGCAGCCTCGCCGAACAGGCAGGCATGTCGCGCACCGCCTTCGCCAACAGTTTTCGCGACATCGTCGGACAGACGCCGCTGGACTACCTCACCGATTGGCGCATCGCGCTGGCCCAGCGTCGGCTCCGCCAAGGTCGGCCGATCAAGACGCTGGCCGACGAACTCGGTTATGCCAATGCCTCGGCGCTGTCGCGCGTGTTCAGCGCCAAGACCGGAATGTCGCCACGCGACTGGCTGAAACAGCCCCAGGCCTGATCAACGCGCAGGCGCCTCGCGCCGTACCTGCAGCATGCCGTCCACCTTGGTTCCATCTTCCAGGCTCAGCCGCAACGGCAACTGCGCGCCTTCCGTCAGCGGTACTTCCGGTTGCATCAGCATCAAGTGCAGACCGCCGGGCATAAGCTCGGCAACTGCCCCGGCAGCAATCGGCAAACGTTCGATCTCGCGCATCCGGCTGACGCCTTCCGTCACCCTGGTTTCATGCAGCGACACATCAGCAAAGGCCTTGCTGCCCGCGCCGACGACAACCACCTCGCTGGCACAGCCGTTGCGGATGCGCGCAAATCCGGCCGCCATCCGCATCGCCGCCGGGGTCAAGCGCACCCAGCCCTGCTCCACGCTCACACAGGCCGGTGCTGCAGTCGCCTCGAACGCCCCCAAGGCCAACAGTACGCACACGAATGGTTTGGTTATCATCAGGCCACGACTCCTTGCCGTACGAGAATCCGCAGCATGACCACGCTCATCGAAGTGATCAACCATGGCCCCATCCGTGAACTGCGCCTGGCGCGGCCGCCAGTCAACGCGCTGGATACCGAACTGTGCCGCGCCCTGATTGCTGCCGTCACCCTGGCCATGACCGACGACGTGCACGGCATCGTGTTGTCGGGCAGCGAGCGCATCTTCACCGGCGGCATGGACGTGCCACACCTGCTCTCGCATGGCGATGACAAGCGCAAGCTGATGGACAGCTGGCAGGCCTTCTTCGGCGCTGCACGTGTATTGGCCGAAAGCCGCGTGCCGGTGGTCGCCGCGCTGACCGGCCACTCGCCGGCCGGCGGTTGTGTGCTGGCACTGTGCTGCGATTACCGGGTGATGGCGCGCAGCGCCGATCCGGCCAAGCCCTATGTGATCGGCCTGAATGAGGTACAGGTCGGGCTGGTCGCGCCGGAAGGCATCCAACGCCTGATGCGCCGCGTGGTCGGCCACCACCGCGCCGGCGTCTTGCTGGTCGGCGGCCAGCTGGTCAGCGCCGAGCGCGCCCTGGAAATCGGCCTGGTCGATGAATTGGCTGACGGCGCAGCGCAGGTGGTCGAACGCGCCATCGGCTGGCTGCAGGCCCAGCTCAAGCTGCCGCCGCAGCCGATGCTGCAGACCCGCGCCATCGCCCGCGCCGATCTGCATGAAGCCATGCAGGCCGAACACATCCAGCTGGAACGCTTTGTCGAGGCGTGGTTCTCGCCGGATGCGCAGGGCGCTTTGCAGGCCTTGGCGGCTCGCCTGGGCAAGAACTAGGGATTCGGGAGTTGGGATTGGGGATTGGCAACGGCGGCATGCCGGGTGCTGACCTGCCTGCGTTGCCCCGTCCCCGCTCGCCTATAATCGCGGCCTGTCGAAAAGAAGGCCGCCGCCTTGTCCAACACGCCTGAACCCGTGGTCTCCGAACTGATTGACCTGCTGTCGCTGGAGCGACTGGAGGACAACCTGTTCCGCGGCCAGAGCCGCGATATCGGCACCAAATACGTGTTCGGCGGGCAGGTGCTGGGGCAGGCGCTGGCCGCCGCCCAGGCCACGGTCGAGAACGGCCGTCACGTGCATTCGCTGCATGCCTATTTCCTGCGCGCCGGCAACATCGACCACCCCATCGTCTATGACGTGGACCGCACCCGTGATGGCGGCAGCTTCTCGGTGCGCCGGGTCACCGCCATCCAGCACGGCAAGGTGATTTTCTTCTGCGCGGCCTCGTTCCAGCAGGCCGAGCGTGGTGCCGAACACCAGCACAAGATGCCGGATGTACCGCAGCCGGAGGACATCGAGCCGAGCCGTCCACTGCCGGCCGATGTGCTGGAGCGCTTGCCGGTGAAGGTGCAGCGCTGGCTTTCGCGCGGCGGTCCGTTCGAATTCCGCCACGTCTATCCGCGCGACGAACTGAACCCGCCTAAGCGCCCGCCCTATCACCAGGTGTGGCTGCGCTTGAACGAGAAGATCGGCGATGCGCCGGAGCTGCACCAGGCGCTGCTGGCCTATGCCTCCGACTTCCATCTGCTCGGCACAGCCACCTTCCCGCATGGCATCAGCTACTACCAGCCGCATGTGCAGATGGCCTCGCTCGACCATGCGATCTGGTTCCACCGCCCGTTCCGCGCCGACGACTGGCTGCTGTACTCGCTGGACAGCCCCAGCGCGCAGGACTCGCGCGGCCTGGCGCGTGGCCAGTTCTATACCCGCGACGGCGTGCTGGTCGCCAGCACCGCACAGGAAGGCCTGATCCGCGTAACCCCCGACGACAACGAAGCGAGCAAGGGCTGAACCATGCGCAAGATTTTCAGCAGCCAGCGCGTCGAGAACGCCGAGGGCGTGGCAGAGATCCTGCGTGATGCAGGCATCGAGGTCCGTGTCACCAACGGCCGCTCGTACCACAGCAAGCGCCGTGGCCAGTTCAGCTATACCGACAAGGTCAACAACGAAAACCTGCCTTCGGTCTGGGTGGTGCATGCCAATGACCAGCCGCGGGCGCGTGAGATCCTGCGCGACAAGCGCCTGCTCGACACCACCCGCCGCGACCATCCCACCGCCGAATACGCCTTCCGCGAAGCCCCCGCCGAGGCCGGCAATGGCCGCAGCTGGGCGTGGCGCATCCGCATCGCCCTGCTGGTGGTGATTGCCGGTGTGGCGCTGGTGATCATGATGCGTCATCGCACTGCGCCCGCGCCTGCAGCCACGGCCCCCGCCAACCCGGCACAGGCACAACCGGCCCAGCCGCAACCGGGCGAAGCCGAGTTCCGCGTGCGCATCCAGTCCCAGCCCGACACCCCGCCCGCACCGGCACCGGCACCGGCACCGGCACCGGCACCGGAAAAATAATCGGTCACATCGGGCTTCGGTGCCCGTCCTGTTTGGCAGTACCGTCGAAAAGGCCTGTCCGATGAGCACCGAAACGCTGGAAATCCTGCTGCAGAACGAGCTGCCTGCCGCCCGCCAGGGCTGCACGCAGTCCTATGGGCGCATCGTGATGGCCTGCCAGAACACGGTGACCGCCATCGCCCTGGCCATCACCCGCGATGTGCAGGCCAGCGAGGACATCGCCCAGGAAGCCTTCATCAAGGCCTGGCAACAGCTCACCCAGCTCAACAACAGCTCCAGCTTCCTGCCCTGGCTGCGGCAGATCACCCGCAACCTGGCCCGCGACTGGCTGCGCGCCAACCGCAACCGTCCGCTCAGCGGCGAGGCTGCGGAAATCGCCATCAGCATGGCCGCCGATCCCTCGCCCAACGGTGCCGACGCGATGGCGCGGGTGGAGGAAGAACTGGTCGCCGAGGAGATCATCTCGGCCCTGCCCGAGGACAGCCGCGAAGCGCTGCTGCTGTACTACCGCGAAGGGCAGAGTTCACAGCAGGTGGCCATGCTGCTGGGCCTGAGCGATGCGGCCGTGCGCAAGCGCCTGTCGCGCGCCCGCGCCAGCGTGCGCGAGGAAATGCTCAAGCGCTTTGGTGAATTCGCCCGCAGCTCTGCGCCGAGCGCCGCTTTCGCTGCCTTGGTCAGCTCGGCACTGATGTTGGCAGCCCCTGGCGTAGCCAGCGCTGCGATCATTGCCAGTGGCGCAGGAGTTGCCAGCACCAGTGCTGGCAAACTGGGAATCGGCAGTCTTGGCATCAACACCGCCGGCAGCGGCGCGGCCGCAGGAACACTCGGCGCTACCGTAAATGCGCTGTTCCCGAATCCTTTCGATCTATGGATAGTGCTGGGCGCAGTCGTGTTTGGCACCGTTGGGGCCTATCTCACCAATCTCTACCTGCTGCACTATGCCGAGACGCCGGAGGAAACCCAGCGTGTTCGCCGCTTCATGCGCCTGCACACCATCGGCGCCTTCGTGTTCTGCATCTGCGCCATGGCCGGCGTAGTGTTCCGCATGGGTCTGGTTGGCGGACTGCTGACGCTGGCAATAGGCATGGCCGTATTGAACTACCAGTACCTGGTCACGCTGCCGCGCGTGATGGCGCCGATGCTTGCCCGGGATGCGGCTCGCCATGGCCGCAAAGGCCCGTCCTGGATCTATCAGAGCATGTTCGGGCGCAGCGCCGTGGTCAGCGCATCGCTGCTGGCGGTTGCGGCGACGCTGTACGCGCTGCTGCAACACTGAACTCCAGCAACAAAACACCCCCGCTGTTGCCAGCGGGGGTGTTGTCGATCGGCGCCTTTGTAGAACTTACTTCGCAGCCGGAGCCTGCGGCGGCATCGGCCCACGCGGGCCACGATGTTCGCGATGACCATCCTTGCGTGCAGCCTGAAGTTCTTCCGGGCTCAACTTGCCGTCCTTGTTGGTATCGGCCTTGGCAAACCACTCGGCACGGCGCTGCTCGGCGCGGGCCTGGCGATCGGCCTGATCGATGTAGCCGTCCTTGTTGACGTCCAGGCGGGTGAAGTTGGCCTGGTACTCGGCGGCACTGATGCGGCCGTCGTTGTCGGTATCGATGCCACGCATGAAGCCGCCATCACGCGGCCCGCGATGACCGCCGTGGCGATCACCGCCGTGACGCCCGCTGTGCCGCATCTGCGCCATTTCCTCGCGCGACAACTTGCCGTCCTTGTTCTTGTCCAGTTCGTCGAAACGCTGTGCCAGATGCGGACGGGCCGCTGCTTCCTGGCGATCAACCACGCCATCATTGTTGGCATCCAGGCGCTGCGGCGCCGGGCTGGTGCTGGTCGGCGCAGCCGCGAACACCAAGCCGGTCGCCGAGGTGGCCAGCAGCATCGCCAGCAGGAGGAGAGGTTTGCGGTGGGTCTTGGTCATGGTGTGGCTCCGTGGTGAGGCTGCGGACGCGGCATTGCGTCCTCGCTACGGTCAACGCGCCAGCTGTCGGCTTGGTTGACCTGCGTGCCGGCGATATTCATCACGCAGACAGGCGCAGGTTTTGCGACGCGCCACGGCTATGCTGTACGCATGGCAGCCCATGGCGAAAACAACGAAGAACTGCGCCTGTTCCAGACCGGCGAGCATCCCTGCGGCTACTGGCCTGAGCGGCAGGCACGCGACCTTGTGCTGGACCCCCAGGACGAGCGGCTGGGAGCGCTTTACCCGATGGCATTGACCTGGGGCTTCCGCCGCTCCGGTGACCTGGTCTACCGCCCGCACTGCGAAGGTTGCCGCGCCTGCGTGCCGGTGCGCATTCCCGTGGAGCGCTTCAACCCGGACCGCAGCCAGCGCCGCTGCCTGGCGCACAACGCCGACCTGCAATGCCGGATCCTGCCTGCCGAACGTACCGACGAACAGTTCGCCCTGTATCAACGCTACCTGGCCCACCGCCATGCCAAGGGCGGCATGGACGAGCACGGCCCGCACGAGTTCGACCAGTTCCTTATCGGCAGCTGGTCACATGGTCGCTTCATGGAAATCCGAATGCCCGGCGCGGCCGGCAAACGCGGGCAACTACTGGCCGTCGCCGTCACCGACGTCACCGACCTCGGCCTGTCGGCGGTCTATACCTTCTTTGACCCGGAGCAGGAAAAACGCAGCCTCGGCACCTTCGGCATCCTGCAGCAGATCGCCTGGGCGCAGCGCAACGGCTTGCCGCATTTGTACCTGGGCTATTGGATCAACGGCCACCGCAAGATGGACTACAAGCGTCGCTTCCATCCGCTTGAGTATTTCGACGGCAAGCGCTGGCTGCCCGGTGACCTGCAGGGTGGCCCGACTCTGCCTTGATTGAGATGCCACTCAATTGCAACCGGCCTTGATACATATTTAACCGGGATTTATGCAGAATAGGAATGTCATCGCGCATCGTGATGGCGCAAGGAAGTATTCATTCAACAGGAGTAATGCGTGAAGACCCAATTTTTGATTCTGGCTGCCATTGGCACCCTGGCCCTCGCTGGCTGCAAGAAGGCCGAAACCCCGGCCACCGACGCACCGGCAGCCACTCCGGCCACTCCGGCCGCTGCCCCCGCAGCAGCTGCAGCCGAAGTCACCCCGGCTCCGGCCACCGACACCGTCAAGGCCGGCACCGGCGTTCCGGAATGCGACCAGTACCTGGAAAAGGTCTACGCATGCATCAGCGACAAGGTTCCCGAAGCCCAGCGCGACATGATGAAGCAGGGCATCGAGCAGTCGCGTAGCGCCTGGGCAGGCGTGACCGACAAGACCGAGCTGGCCAACCAGTGCAAGACCGCGCTGGAACAGGCCAAGACCAGCTTCGGCGCGATGGGCTGCACGTTCTAAGCAACGTAACAGCGCTGTCCGCGAACGCCCCGCTTGCGGGGCGTTCGTGTTTTCACAGCTTCGACTTTTCGCCTCATCGTCATGACGACGTGAGAAAATCGGCGGATGCGCATCTCAACCCTACTCGCCCCGATGACCCTGCTGTTGGCAGCCTGCTCCACCTCACCTAGCGGCAGCGCTAGCCCGCCTGCCCAACTGCGGCTGGCAACCTACAACACCTCCCTGTACTCCGAAGAGGAAGGCGGCCTGATCCGCGAACTGCAGGGCGACAGCGCGCACGCGCGCAAGATCGCTGCTGTGCTGCAGCAGACCCGGCCGGATCTGGTCCTGCTCAACGAATTCGATTTCGACGACGTCCACCGCGCCGCCGACCTGTTCCAGCAACGCTATCTTGAAGTCGCCCAGCCCGGCGGCGGCGAAGCACTGAAATACCCGTATCGCTACCTGGCTCCGGTCAACACTGGCGTGCCCAGCGGCCTGGACCTGGACAACAACGGCACCGTCGGCGGCAAGGGCCGCGAGCGCGGCAACGATGCCTGGGGCTACGGCCTGCACCCGGGCCAGTACGGCATGCTGGTGCTGTCCAAGTACCCGATCGATGAAGCCGCCGTACGCACCTTCCAGTTGTTGAAGTGGAGCACCCTGCCCGGCGCCTTGCGCCCGATCGAGCCGACTACCGGCAAATCGTTCTGGCCAGATGCGGTGTGGTCACAGCTGCGACTGTCGTCCAAATCGCATTGGGACGTGCCGGTGCGCACACCGCTGGGCACCGTGCATGTATTGGCATCGCACCCCACCCCGCCAGTGTTCGACGGCAAGGAAAAGCGCAATGCCGCCCGCAACCACGACGAACTGCGGCTGTGGAAGGAATACCTGGATGGCGGCGACAAGCCGTGGCTGTGCGATGACAAAGGCACATGCGGTGGTCTGGCCGCCGATGCACGCTTCGTCATCGTCGGCGATCTGAACAACGATCCGGCCGATGGCGACGGCCGCCACGACGCCATCCTCGAACTGCTGGAACACCCGCGCGTGCTGCGCTACCCGACCCCGACCAGCGTCGGTGCCGAGCAGACCAGCCTGGCCTACGCAGAGAAAGGCATCGTCCGCCGCGGCGCGCCGCAGCACGCCACCGGTGATTTCGGCCCGCGCTCAGGCACCATGCGCCTGGACTACGTGCTGCCTTCCACCGGCCTGAGCTACATCGGCAGCGGCGTGTTCTGGCCCGCCAACGACAGCCCGGAAGCGGAGATCGCCGATGGCAGTGACCACCACCTTGTCTGGGTGGATGTGCGCTGAGCGCTGAGCGCCGCAAATTGCATCTGAAGGTTTTGCATGACGCCGGCGCCAGCCGGCGTCATCGTTTGACCTCTCCCTACGGCCAATCATCCGCCGCCATCATGGCCGCCTCAGCGACGTCCTCGGCGGCCGCCCCTGCTTCCTTCCGGGCAAGCGCCTGCGCCCTTGTGGACAGCTGGTCCGGCGCCTGTTTCCTGCACTCCGCCATGCGCATCTTTCCATCGGCGGAGACCACGATCGTTCCACCGCTGTAAGTGGCCACCAGCAATTCGCCGTTGGTGGTCAGGTACGATCGCATGGGTGCCCCTGGCAGAATCCGCCACGTCGAAGCCTTCCAGCCAGCCGCGGTCTGTTCGACGCTGATCAACGCACCCCGATTACCTCCAAGGTGAGCAATACCAACCACCGCCACATAGCCATCACCGAAGCGGAAGATGTCTTCAACGTTATCCTGCAACAGTTCGTGCTGCTGGCCCGGCTCACCGAAGAAGACCAGTTCCCCGCCCCACTCTCCTCGGTCACTACCGAGCAACCAGCCGCCGGGCACCCGCAGCGCTGTACTCGGAACCTGCTTCACCAGCCGACGTTTTTCAACGATTTCCCCCGTTCCAGCGTCCCCCTCAGGAGGCGGCGCGATTTCGATCTCGCTTCGGTTATAGGCCAGCGCTTTCAGATTTGCAGCATGTGTCGGCGCGCGTAGTTTGGTTTCACTACTCCCAGCCAGCTCACCATCAACCGGCACACCACATACAGGAACGCCATCGTCTTCGCCGATCTGAAAATAACGGAAGAACTCGGATGGGAAGTTGTCTGGGTGGAACCGCGAAACATAAGGTTCGCCGTTACCTATCCTGGTGATTGCCAGCGTGGCCGCTTGTCGGACCGGTAGATACCAGTGCAGCGTGCTTGCCCGCTGCAGTGCCGGCAGGGCAGCAACTGCCTTGATCCGCCCCAGCGAGTCCGCCGCCGTCCACGCCAACCGCGGGTCCATCGGATCATCCAACTTGCCAGCCAACGCCGGTCCGGCAGCGGCATTGCCGATAAAGCCCAAGGCCCTCGCCGCCGCGACCCGGACTTCCGGATCGGCATCATCCAACAGCGCAATCACCCTGCCCGCAGCGCCGGCCGCGGCCGGCCCCGCCTGCGCAGCATCTCGCAGTGTCAGCGCGTCGGGATCGACAAGGCGCTGCACGAATATGCTGCCAGCCTCACTGGAACCGATAGCGACAAGTGCATTGTCGATCGCCAGCGCCCAAGTGGGACGACGGCTGCGCAACTGCAGCAGCTCAGCCTCTAGCCCCAAGGCCGGCACCCCGAGCTCGGAAATCATTGCAATAGCACCATAGCCCACCTGATCGCTCACGCCAGGCGCCACGGCAATCGAGAGCAGTTGGGGCGCCGTGGCGGCACGGACGGAGGGTGGCATGCGGTGCAGCACCTCTCCCAGCAGAAAGTGCAGACGACCATCGCAGGCTGTCTCGCAGCGAGCAGCTTCTACGATAAAAGGCACAGCCCGCGCACCGCTCAACTCTACGGCATAGCCTTCTTGATTGTGCGGCGCACTGTCTGAGCGCAAATAGCGCTGCACGGCTTCACCGGCAGCTTCGTCGGTGTCCATCCGGGCGAGAGCCGGTGCCAGCCAGCCCAGACCTCGATCAAGCCCGCGCCTGATCTCTGGCAGGTATGCAGGGTCTATATGCGGCACATCCCGAAGCACCCTGCCAGCCAGCTCAGAAACGGCGATATCCGTGCTCTCCAACAGCGGCACAAGTGCCGCGTCAGCACCAGCAAACGTGCTGATTCGCGCAAACAGCGCCTCTGCCTGTGCACGCGCCTCAGACGTCCGTGGCGGGGCCTTCGCAAACATCTGCAAACTGCCGACGCATATTTCCAATGACGTACACGGCAGCCCAGTCGGTGCACGCACCGCAGCTGCAGGCAGCACAGCAATGACCACAATCGTCGCAGCAGTCCAGGCCAGCAATCTACGCATCTCCCCTCCATGAGGATCAAGCAGGACACAAGCCCGACAACATAGCCGTTTGGCGCAGGCTCGGACCTGCGCCGGCATCGGTTACCGCAGTTCAATACCGATTGCCGCTGCCGCATCACGTGCAATCGCACGTGCCTGGTCTACATCGGCAGCCCGCGCCAAGGTCACGCCGACGCGGCGCTGACCCTGCACCATCGGCTTGCCGAACAGGCGCAGCGCCGAATCCGGATGGATCAGCGCTTCGGCCACGTTGCTGAAGAACGGCACACCATTGCCCTGCGCCAACATCGCGCATGATGCCGATGCACCGTTGTGGCGGATGACCGGGATCGGCAGACCAAGAATGGCACGTGCGTGCAGCGCGAACTCGCTCAGCTCCTGCGATACCAGGGTGACCAGGCCGGTGTCGTGCGGGCGCGGCGAAACTTCACTGAACCACACCGCGTCGCCCTTCACGAACAACTCGACACCGAACAGGCCCCAACCACCAAGGTCATCGGTAATGGCGCGGGCAATCTGCTGCGCGCCTTCCAGTGCCTTGGCCGACATCGCCTGCGGCTGCCAGCTTTCGCGGTAGTCGCCGTCCCTCTGCAGATGGCCAACCGGATCGCAGAACGCGGTGCCACCGGCATGACGCACGGTCAGCAAGGTGATCTCGTAATCGAAGTCGATGAAGCCTTCGACGATGCAGCGACCGGCGCCGGCGCGGCCGCCGGTCTGCGCGTACTCCCAGGCCGGGCCGATGTCGGCCTCGCTGCGCAACGTGCTCTGGCCCTTGCCCGAGGACGACATCACCGGCTTGACCACGCACGGCAGGCCAATCGCGGCGACGGCCTCGCGGTACTCAGCTTCGGTATCTACGAAGCGATAGGGCGAGGTCGGCAGACCCAGGGTTTCCGCGGCCAGGCGGCGGATGCCTTCGCGGTCCATGGTCAGACGTGCGGCGCGCGCGGTCGGAATCACCCGCAGGCCTTGCTCGGCTTCCAGCTGCACCAGGGTTTCCGTATGGATGGCCTCGATCTCGGGCACCACCAGATGTGGCTGCTCCTGCGCGATCAGCGCCTTCAGGGCAGCCGGGTCGAGCATGTCCAGCACATGGCTGCGGTGCGCAACCTGCATGGCCGGGGCATTGGCGTAACGGTCTGCGGCGATCACTTCCACCCCGAAACGCTGCAGTTCGATGGCCACTTCCTTGCCCAGCTCTCCCGAACCAAGCAGCAGGACGCGGGTAGCGGATGGGGACAACGGGGTACCGAGGGTGATCATCAGGCAGGTCCGGAAGGCACAAAAGAGGGTGCCTATTCTAGGCAAGGCGCCGCGCCGCGGGGGAGCTGCCCCGGGGTACATCCGGGGAATGAGCGTGATGACCATGGCGATGGCGAACCGGCTCACTTCCCGGATGCGTCCCGCTTACCAGGGCCAAGGTTTCCGGGGCTGGCGGGAGTCGCGCCAAAATAGCTTGCATGTTGATATCAATTTGATATCTTAAATTCCAACTACCACGGAAGACGTGCCATGAAAGAGAAGTCCATCGGTTCCATTACCGGCATTCCCACCCTGCTTGGCACCCTCGTGATGATGCTTGCAGGCATCATCGCAATCATCGCAGCGATCGTAGTCACCAAGAACGGCACCGGTGGCGGTGGGCCGATGGCGATCGGCGGCATCGCATTGGTGGTCGTCGGCCTCTTCCTCAGCTGCGGCCTGTACATGGTCCAGCCCAACCAGGTGGCGGTGATCAGCCTGTTCGGCAAGTACGTGGGCACGGTCAAGGACAACGGCCTGCGCTGGAACAACCCGTTCTTCAGCAAGCGCACCGTCAGCCAGCGCGTGCGCAACTTCGAGAGCGGCAAGCTCAAGGTCAATGAACTGGACGGTTCGCCGATCGAGATCGCCGCGGTCATTGTCTGGCAGGTAGTCGATGCTTCCGAAGCGGTCTACAACGTCGACGACTACGAAAGCTTCGTGCACATCCAGTCCGAATCGGCGCTGCGCGCGATGGCCACCAGCTATCCCTATGACCAGCACACCGAAGGCCAGCTTGCCCTGCGCAGTCATGCCTCCGAGATCTCCCAGCACCTGAAGGACGAACTGGCCGAGCGCCTGGCCGATGCCGGCGTGCAGGTACTCGATGCCCGCATCAGCCACCTCGCCTACGCCCCGGAAATCGCCCAGGCCATGCTGCAGCGCCAGCAGGCCAGCGCGGTGATCGCCGCACGCACGCAGATCGTCGCCGGTGCCGTCGGCATGGTCGAGATGGCACTGCTGGAACTGCAGAAGAACGCCGTCGTCACCCTCGACGAAGAGCGCAAGGCACACATGGTCAGCAACCTGTTGACCGTGCTGTGCTCGGACCGCGGCACCCAGCCGATCGTCAATGCCGGTTCGCTGTACTGAACAACGTAGTGAGGTAATCGCAGTGAATGTCTTCGCCCCCCTGATCATCGCCGCCACTGGCGTTCCGGCCCTGTGCTTCGCCGTATGGAGCGGACGCCCCGGCACCGCCCATGCACGCGGGCTGGGCCTGCGCTGGGCCTTGATCGCGCTGTGCATGTTCGTGGCAGCCACCGGCGTCTATCTGGCTGGTGACAACCGCAACATCGCCTACGGCGTGATCATCGCGCTGGTGGTGGCGGTCAACGCGCTGGGCATTTCGCTGGTGCTGCACCTGCGTCGCGGCAACAACGGAGCACCCCGCCGGTGAGCGAGAAGAAGGCCTATCCGCTGCGCATCAACGCTGATGTTCTGGCCGCGACCCAGCGCTGGGCTGACGACGAACTGCGCAGCCTCAACGCGCAGATCGAGTACGTGATCCGCGACGCCCTGCGCAAGGCCGGGCGTCTACCCAAACCTGAGCAAGAACCCAAGGAAGAGCCATGAGCACGCAGTGGAAATATCTGGTCGTCGAACTGAAAACCACCCTGATGGGCAGCTTCAAGGCAGAAGCATTGCAGGAAGAGCTGGACAAGCAAGGTCGGCTTGGCTGGGAACTGGTCAACGTGGTCCACGCCACACCAACCATCTCCACCCCCACCCTGGTTTTCAAAAAGGCACTGTGATGAAAGCCTTGAGCGGATGGATCACAGCAGCGATTCTTTCCCTCGCCGGCAGCGCACACGCTGCCGACCCGGCCGCCTTGGCGATCCAACTACTGGACCGGCTTGATGCTGGTCAATACGCCGCTGCCGAAGCGGATTTTTCGCCGCAGATGAAAGCAGCGGTACCTGCTGAGAAGCTCAAGGCGGTATGGGAGTCCCTGCCCGCGCAGATGGGCGCAGCCGGTCCTCGCGGCGCTGCCGTAACCAGCGAAGCCGACGGCTTCCGCATCGTCGTCGTTCCTTTGCACTATGCAAATGGCGGGCTGCAGGCGCGTATCGTGCTTGATCAGGACGACAAGGTGGCAGGCTTCCTGGTGCAGCCTGCAGCGGCTGCGCCGGCACCACCGCCTGCGGCGGACGCCAGCGTCATCGAGCAGGACTTCAGCGTACCGGCCAGTGGTAGCGCCAGCGCGCCACTGCCGGGCACGCTGACCCTACCCAAGGGCAAAGGCCCCTTCCCCGCCATCGTGCTGGTGCACGGCTCCGGTCCGCAGGACCGCGATGAAACCATCGGCCCCAACCGCCCGTTCCTGGACATCGCGCGCGGTCTCGCCGCGCAGGGCATTGCCGTGCTGCGTTACGAAAAGCGCAGTCACGCACGTCCGCAGGATTTCAAAGGCAGCTTCAGCGTTGATGACGAAACCACCAACGATGCGGTCGCGGCGGTAAGCGCGCTGGCGGGCAACGCCAACATCGATCCTCGCCGCGTGTATCTGCTGGGCCACAGCCAGGGAGGATTGCTGGCAGGGCGCATCGCCAAGGCGGCCAATGGCAAGCTGGCTGGAATGGTACTGCTGGCTGCACCGGCGCGCCCCATCCTCGACCTGCTGGCCGAGCAGAACCGCTACATGCTTGGCCTGGACGGCACGATCAGCGCAGAGGACCAAGCCCAGCTCACCGCACTGGGCGCAGCAATAGCGAGCGTGCGCGGCAATCCGGAAGCGCGGCTGATGGATGTCCCCGGTCGGTTCTGGCAGCAGCTGGAAGCTGTCGACCCCATCGCCGACGCGCGCGACAGCACGCTGCCAGTGCTGTTGCTGCAGGGTGGCCGCGACTTTCAGGTGATCGATACCGATTGGCAATTGTGGAACAAGGGCCTGCAGGGGGAGCGCTACCGCTTCCGGCACTACCCGGCACTCAACCACCTCGGCATCACCGGTGAAGGCAAGGGCTCATTGGAAGAATACGCGCGCCCGGGCCACGTCGATCCAGCACTGATCAACGACATCGCGCTATGGATCAAGACACAGCAATGAGCGGCCGCAACACGACGCCAGCCGAGACAAAGGCATTCAACGTCGCCGAACCAACCAGCTCACTCCTGCTCTGGTTGTGGGCGCCCATGCTGCTGGTACTCAGCATCGATCCGCTGATCAGGGTGTTCGCCGGCAAGCCGCCGTTCCAGGCGACGTTCGCCTCCTGGGGCGGCTGGTTGGTACTGTCCGTGGTTGGCGCAGCGCTGACCGTGGCCTACCGGCGACGCGAACTGCGCGTTGAACCGAAGCAATTGACCATCGCCGCCACCTTGTACACCCGGCGCGTGGCGCTGAGTTCGATGCGGCTGGAACGCGCGCGCATCGTCAATTTCGCAGAGAACCCTGATTTCAAGCCGGGCGGGAAATCCAATGGCTTCCAGTTCCCCGGCTTCCGCGCGGGTCACTTCCACATGAAGGGTGACGGCAAGGCTTTCTGCCTGATCACCGACAACAGCCGCGTACTGGTGATCCCGCTGCGCGACGGCAACAGCGTGCTGGTCAGCCCCGAACAGCCGCGCGCCCTGCTGGATGAACTCAGGCGACTGGCCGACGGCGGCGCACAGGCCTAAGCTGCGTGCATGCGCAACGCTCCCCAAATCCTGCTGAACACACCCGACATCGAGATCTGGCCGGGCGGCCTGTTGCGCGCGCGCAGCAGTGACGATGCCCGCGTGCTGGCACGGGCAACGCAAGTGCTACGACGCAAACGCGATGGACGCTATCTGGCCGCACAGCTACGCGGCGGACTGATGCCCTTGGTGACCCGGCTGGCGGACGAACCCGGCATCGACTTTGCGTTGACCGCATTGGAAGCCTTGCGGTCTCAACCATCCCGTATCCCGCCCCCGAGCGGCAGCCTGCCGTTACATCAGCTGCATCTGCATCTACAGCAACTGGATCTGGATGCCGGCGCCTATGCCGCGCAGACCGGCTTGCCACTGGTCGCCGAACCGGCGCATCTGCGCCTGGCCGGTTTTGATCGCTACCGTCGCCCGCTCTGGCTGACCGGCGGTGCAGCGCGCGGCTGGCAGCGCATGCAGCAGGCAGCGGCTATTGATGGCGTCGCGCTGGATGCGATCTCCGGCTACCGCAGCCACGACTATCAGTTCGGTATTTTTGAACGCAAGCTGGCACGCGGGCTGAGCGTGGACGAGATCCTCACCGTCAACGCTGCACCCGGCTACAGCGAGCACCACGGCGGTGACGCACTGGACATCAGCACACCGGGAGAGCCGCCTGCCGAAGAATCCTTCGAACACACCGCAGGGTTTGCCTGGTTGCAGCAGCATGCAGCAGATTACGGCTTCCACATGAGCTACCCGCGCAACAACCCGCACGGCATCATCTACGAACCCTGGCACTGGTGTTATCGCAGCACTGCGCCGTTGTAGGGACGTCGGTAGGCGCGGCGTAAGCCGCGAAGCTGACGATCTGTTGCATTACCTGCAAGGCGTCTGCCGAGCATGGCTCGGCACTACGGATCAGCATCTACTTTCAGGTACGCCTACGATCTGACAGATCATGGGTTTGGCGGCTTACGCCGCTCCTACAGAGCAGCTCCCGCAACGTTGCCACTTAATCCTGCGAGCGGTTGGTCTTTTGCCTGGGCTCTACGCTGAAATCAGCGATGCGCCATAGATACAGACTGGCCCAGGTGCGGTACGGGCCCCAGCGTTCGCCGCGCTCGGCCAGGGCTTTGGGCGTCAGCATTGTCTCGCTGCCGTCCACACGTTGGGCACCCTTGCGAATACCAAGGTCATCGATCGGCAGGATGTCGGGCCGACCAAGGCGGAACATCAGCATCATCTCCACGGTCCAGCGGCCGATCCCGCGCACCGCCACCAGAGCGTCGACGATGGCCTGGTGATCCATCACCGACATCTGCCGCAGGCTCGGCAATTCACCGGCACTCTCGCGCCGGGCGAGGTCACGCAGCGCCAAGGCCTTGTTGCCAGATACACCACAAGCGCGCAGGCCGGGGTCATCAATCAGATCAAGACTTGCGGCGTGTAGACGCTTGCTGCCAATCGCCGATTCCACGCGCCCCACTATCGTCGAAGCGGCCTTGCCACTGAGTTGCTGGAACAGGATCGCCCGCGCCAACGCATCTACCGGATCGAACGAACGCGCCCAGCCTTGCGGGGCCGGCAACGGCCCAACCCGGCGCATCCAAGTAGCCAGGCGCTTGTCCACCCGTTGCAGATGCGTCTGCGCTTCATCAACGTCGAAGCCGCGCCGGTAACGGGGCATGACTCAGCGGCGCAAGGCACTGAGTGCAAGCAGCACCCAACCGCCCATCAAGGTGATGCCGCCGGCCGGTGCCAGCGTCGTCGGCCAATGCATCAGCACATTGCCGACCAGGCTGCCGGAGAACAACAAGGTACCGACCAGCAATACATACAGCGCACCTCGACCCAACTGGTTCACCGAGGACGCGCCCAATCCCACCAGCACCACGCCGTGGCCGAACGCGTACAAGGACCCGGTGTTCAGATGTGACTGTGCCAGCGGATCACTCACTCCATGCGAGGCATAGGCCGACAAGCCGATCGCCGCAGCCGCCAGCAGGCCGCCGCAGAAGGCCAGAAACGAGGGCTTACGCGTACGCCGTTCCACTCCCAACATCTCGTTCTCCAATCAATCCTGAAAACACCATCCATAAAAAAACGCGCCGCTGGAAGCGGCGCGTTTTCTCGATCAGATCATCGTCAACAGCCCGATGATTACTTGACAGCCCAGTAGAGGTCGTAGGAACCATCGACGGTGAAGGCCTTGGCCACACCACCCTTCCACGACTCATACGGACGATCAACAACTTCGTTACCGGTGGTGGTAGCCCATGCACGCAGGCCGTTACGGGCCAGGTCCAGGCCAGCCATGTGGCCGGTGTAGGAAGCGAATGCCGAACGGTGGGCCGGAGCATGCACGTACGTCACCGGGTTGCCCGCGGGGATCTTGACGCTCAGCTCGGCGGCATCACCAGCAGCAACCGGTGCGGCAGCAACAGCCGGAGCGGCGGCTTCGCCGTCCTTCTTGTCGGCAGCCGGAGCAGCAGCGCTGCCCTTGCGAACCGGCAGAGCCACGTCGAAAGCGTACTTCTCAGCACCGAAATCGGTGGTGACGATACGGACCGGACCAGCGGCGACCAGGCCATTGGCATCCATCGTGCGCTTGATCCATTCCATGTTGTCGTCAATCGACTTCTGGATGGCATCGTTGTTGCGATCGATGTTACCGGCGTTGACCACCAGCAGGTTTTCAGCCGGCACCTGGACAACCTTCAGGTCGGCCAGCGGTGCTTCCGGAGCGGCGTAGTCAACGTTCGGCACCGAGGCCAGCATGTTGGCCATGCGCGACAGACCCAGCTTCAGGTCGTCACCGATGTGACGGCTGACGTACAGGCCGGCGTAACGACCAAACAGGTCGAAACCGTACTTGACGCTGTAGTCCTGGGTGATCTTGACGTTGCGATCGTTCTTGCCGGTCGGCTCGAGCGTGAACGAGGTCACCTTGTCGGTACCGCGGGTCGGATCTTCGATGGCAATCAGGACGCGCTTGTTCTTTTCGCTATCGGTGATTTCCCAGCTGCCCTGGCCCAGGTCCTTGGAGGCATAGTCCATACGGGCGCCCTTGCCGGCGTCCGGGCCGCTGAACTTCAGCTCCACGGCCTTGTCGCGCAGCACAAGCGGATTCCAATCCTTGAAGCGGCGCAGGCTGTTGACCGTGTCATACACGATCGTCATCTTGCGGTTGGTTTCGATGCTTTCGGTAATGTGGCGCTCGCCCGGCAGACACACGCCAATGAGGACAAACAGGCCAGCCACGATCCCCAAAGCGATCAGGAACTCGATAATACGGGTCATTCAGGAGTCTCCGGGGCCGATCCCACGGCCGGGTTGATTTGAAGGGAAGCCCCCATCCTAGCAGGCTTTCCGCAGGTTGTTCAGCACATTTGGCGCACCGGTTTCCATTACCAGAATGCGCTATCTCAATCGATAGGCCGCAGGGTAGCGTATCAACCACCAACCCTACGCGCCTTCAGCCGATAGCTTGGACTGTACTTCGTCCGTAGCGACGCTATTTTCCACTGTGAATGGTGTCCAGCACCAGTACCGTAAACAACTTTTCACAGACCGCCCGCCGCGCGATCAAAAACGCGGCGCACCGCATTCATCCAAGTCCAAGCGCCCTCTCCTGCCTGCAGCTCAGACCAGTTGCAGCTCAAAGGCCTTGAGCACGGCACGGGTACGGTCACGCACCCCCAGTTTGGACAGAATGTTGGAGACGTGGTTCTTGATGGTGCCCTCGGCCACGCCCAGGGAGTTGGCGATCTCCTTGTTGGAGAAGCCACTGGCCATCAGCCGCAGGATCTCGGTCTCGCGGTCGGTCAACGGGTCCGGCCGATCCAGGCTGACGAACTCATTGCGCATGTGTTCCAGCCCAGACAGCAAGCGCTGGGTCACCGCCGGCTGCACCAGCGAGCCACCGTTGGCCACGGTACGGATGGCACCCACCAGCTGTTCCAGGGTCACATCCTTGAGCAGATAGCCCTTGGCGCCAGCCTTGAGCCCGGCCAGCACCAGTTGGTCGTCATCAAAGGTGGTCAGGATGATCGACGGCGGCAGCGCGCCGGCGCGGCTCAGCGTCTGCAGCGCCTCCAGCCCCGACATCACCGGCATGCGCATATCCATCAGCACCACATCCGGCTGCACCTGCGGAATCATCTCCACCGCCTGGCGCCCGTCGATGGCCTCGGCCACCACTTCAATACCGTCATCCAGTGCCAGCAGCGAACGGATGCCCTGCCGGACCAGGGTTTGGTCGTCGACCAGACAGACACGGATCATCAATTCACTCCTTGCGGCCCTGAGGCCAACATCATATTGGTAACCAGTGGCAGGCTGGCGCGAAGACGGAAACCCTCACCGCTTCGTGCCGATACGTCCAGCACACCCCCATACTGCGCCAGCCGCTCGCGCATGCCGCGCAAGCCATTGCCCGGCATTATTTCCTCGAAATCGCCACCGATGCCGTCATCATGCGCGCTGATGACCACCTGGGCGGCATCCCGCTCCACCCTGATCCACAAATTGTGGGCGCCGGCGTGGCGCACCGCATTGGTGATGATTTCCTGCGTACAGCGCAGCAGCACATGGGCGCGCTCGGGATCTTCAACGCTGAACGGATCATCGATCTGCAGGTGGATATCCAGCGATGGCACCCGCTCGGTCAGCGGCCGCAGGGCCGCCGCCAGGTCGATCGCCCCGCTCTCGCGCAGCTGGCTGACCGCCTCGCGCACGTCGGTGAGCAACAGCTTGGCCAGGGTATGCGCCTGGCGAACGTGCTCCTGCGCCTGGCCCTCGGTGATATGCCCGGCCACTTCCAGGTTCAGGCTCAGCGCGGTCAGGTGGTGCCCAAGCAGGTCATGCAGCTCACGGGAAATGCGCGTGCGCTCGTTGACCCGGGCGCTTTCGGCCAACAGCAGCCGCGTGGCCCGCAGCTCGGCATTCAAGCGCCGCTGCTCCTCACGCGCCTGGGTCTGCTGCCGTGCCACCAGACTGGTGACAAAGATGAACATCGAGAAACCGCCATACAGGAGCGACTGCAGCAGCGCCTCGAACAGGGGCAAGCCCAGGATCAGGTTATAGACCGGCAGCACCGCCAGCTGGCTCAGCACCAACCAGATGACGCCCACCCAGCGGCTCAGCAGCCAGGGGATCACCCCGGCAGCGACCATCATCAGGATGCTTCCCAGGCCCGTTGCGGACAGATAGCTGACCACCAACGCCGAGACCGTCAGCAGCAGCAGCGCCAGCCGGTCGTACCAGCTGGTATGGCCGGCAGCATTGAGCCCACGGGTCAGCCAGAAGTAGCAGCCGCCAAAGGTCAGGTAGGCCACGAACAGCCAGACCGCCTCCCCGGCGGCAGGCTGCAGCACGCCCTCCTCCGGCGCGTACTGCGTATAGATCAGGGGCAGACTGACCAGGGCCCAGGTAAACAGGCCGGCCAGGCGGAGGACTCGGGTATGGCTGAGGTATCCCAACATGCGTGCATGGTAAGGACCCGACCGCCCCAACGCCCTCCCTCGGAAGTCATGCATGGCGACCTTCGCTGATGGCTCGCCCGGCTCATGCCACCCATGCGATAATCGCGCCACAGCCCTTTGGGCCGACCGCGATACCCCACGGAGTCACAATGTCGATTGTTATCCGCGACGTGCGCGAGCACGAGCTCGATTCCGTCCTGGCACTGAACAACAACGCTGGTCTTGCGATTCTTCCGCTGGATGCAGCCAAGGTCCGCCGTTTCTACGAAACCGCCGAATACTTCCGGGTTGCCGAACGCGACGGCAACATGGCCGGCTTCCTGGTCGGCTACGGCAGCAACAGTGCCCATGACAGCTGCAACTTCGCCTGGTTCCAGCAGCGCTACCCCAGCTTCTTCTATATCGACCGCATCGTGGTGGCCAGCCGCCGCCGCGGCGGTGGCGTCGGCCGCGCGTTCTATGCCGATGCCCAGAGCTATGCTGAGCTGCGCTACCCGCAGATGGCCTGCGAGGTTTTCCTCGACCACGGTGCCGATGCTGCCCTGCTGTTCCATGGCAGCTTCGGTTTCCGCGAGGTCGGCCAGAACACCATGCCCTCGGTCGATGTGCGGGCCAGCATGCTGCTCAAGGATCTGTGCAGCTACGAGTGGGTAAAAGAGACCTATGGCGACAACCTGCCCGACGTTCCCTGGGTAGGCAACACACGCCGGCTGCTGCAACAGCGGCCGACCGGAACCTGAGATGGCAGTGAATTTGGATTACGAACAGGCTGGTGAACTGAAAATCGGGCAGGTCGGCATTGCCAACCTGCGCATCCGCACCCTCGACGTGGAGCGCCTGGCCCAGGAAATGCGCGAACGCGTGGCGCGCGCGCCCAAACTGTTCGGCCGCGCGGCAGTGATCCTGGATTTTGGTGGTTTGAGCCAACTCCCGGACCTGGCCACCGCACAAAGCCTGGTCAATGGCCTGCGCGAAGCAGGCGTGCTTCCGGTTGCACTGGCGTATGGCACCAGCGAAACGGAAACCCTGTCGCAGCAGTTGGGTCTGCCGGTACTGGCAAAGTTCCGGGCCCAGTACGAACCCCTCGAAACCGAACCTGCGGCGACACCTGCGCCAGCCCCCAAGCAGAGCAAGCGCGCCGCAGCCGCCCCCCCTGCTGCACCGGCCGCTGCCGTTGATGGCGCCGCACCGCAGCCCGGCAAGATGCAACTGGGCACGGTGCGCTCGGGCCAACAGCTTTACGCAGAAAACTGCGACCTGACCGTACTCTCAACGGTAGGCGCCGGTGCCGAGGTCATCGCCGACGGCAGCATCCATATCTACGGTACGCTGCGTGGCCGCGCATTGGCCGGTGCCCAGGGCAACACCAGCGCACGCATTTTCTGTCGCGACTTCCACGCTGAACTGGTCGCGATTGCAGGACGGTATAAGGTACTGGACGATATTCCGGACAACCTGCGCGGCAAGGCCGTGCAGGTGTGGCTGGAACAGGACCAGATCATGATTGCTGCGCTGGATTGACGCAGCTCACAACGACATTCAGGAGAGATCCTTTGGCAGAAATCATCGTAGTCACCTCCGGCAAGGGCGGCGTCGGCAAGACCACCTCCAGCGCCAGCATCGCCTGCGGCATCGCGCGGCGCGGCAAGAAAGTTGCCGTCATCGACTTCGACGTCGGCCTGCGCAACCTTGACCTGATCATGGGCTGCGAGCGCCGCGTGGTGTACGACTTCGTCAACGTCGTCCACGGTGAGGCCACGCTGAAGCAGGCCCTGATCAAGGACAAGCGCTTTGACAACCTGTACGTGCTGGCTGCCTCGCAGACACGCGACAAGGACGCACTGAACAAGGAAGGCGTGGAGAAGGTCCTCAAGGACCTGGCTGCCGACGGCTTCGACTACATCATCTGCGACTCCCCGGCCGGCATCGAGAAGGGCGCGTTCCTGGCGATGTACTTCGCTGATCGAGCCGTTGTCGTGGTCAACCCGGAAGTGTCTTCGGTGCGCGACTCGGACCGCATCATCGGCCTGCTCGACTCCAAGACCGCCAATGCCGAAGCCGGCAAGGCCGTACCGGCCTACCTGCTGCTGACCCGCTACAGCCCCTCCCGCGTTGAAAGCGGCGAGATGCTGAGCATCACCGACGTGGAAGAAGTGCTGGGGCTCAAGGCCATCGGCGTCATCCCAGAATCCGGCGACGTGCTCAATGCCTCCAACAAGGGCGAGCCGGTCATTCTGGATGCCGAGTCGCCGGCCGGCCAGGCCTATGAGGACGCTGTCGGCCGCATCCTCGGTGAAGAGCGCCCGATGCGCTTCACCACCGTGGAGAAGAAGGGCTTCTTCAGCAAGTTGTTTGGAGGATAAGCATGGGACTGCTCGACTTCCTGAGACAGAAGAAGACCACCGCCGAAACGGCGAAGAACCGCCTGCAGATCATCATCGCGCAGGAACGCAGCACCCGCGGTGGCCCGGACTACCTGCCGCTGCTGCAGCGTGAGCTGCTGGAAGTGATCAAGAAGTACGTCAACATCGACGCCGACGCGGTCAAGGTGGACCTGGTCAAGGACGGCGCCAACGACGTGCTCGACATTTCCGTGGCCCTGCCCGACGACAAGTGATATCTGCCCGGCGGCCACGGCCGCCGGGACTCAAGTGCCCGTGAACGAAAGCCCTGCCAGCGAACCAACCCAGCCTGTGCTGTGCGTTGGCGATATCCAGTGGAGCGACGCTGCGAACCTGCTCGCGCGCCACGGCCTGCGCCTGAATCATGTTGCCGCCGGCGAGAAGATTCCCGGCAGCTACTGGGGCGAGCCCGAGGCCGGCATCATCGCCTGCGATGTCTATGTGCGCGACGACACCCCAGTGCATTCGATGCTGCACGAGTCCTGCCACCTGATCGTGCTGCCGCCCGAGCGGCGTGCACAGGTGCACACCGACGCCACCGACTCGGTTCCCGAGGAAGACGCCACCTGCTACCTGCAGATCGTGCTGGCGGGGCAATTGCCGGGCGTAGGCAGCGCGCGACTGATGACCGACATGGACAGCTGGGGCTACACCTACCGGCTGGGCTCGACCCAGGCCTGGTTTGAGCAGGACGCCGACGATGCAAAGCGCTGGCTTATAGAGCGCGAACTGCTGCCGCCGTGAGCCTGTAATGCCGAGCCATGCTCGGCAGAAGCCTTTCCGGTAAAGCCCCTGCGCAGCATGGCTGCGCTCTACAGATAAAGAGCTCCTACCGCGGTCTGGAACTACTCATATCCAAGGTCACCCGCGTCCCCCGCTCCGGCTGCGAATGAATCTCCAGCTGCCAGCCAAGGTGATCGCACAGCCGTGCAATCAGGTCCAGGCCGATGCCTGCGCCCAGGTTGCGCTCGCCCCTGGTCATGCGTGCATACACCTGCGCGACTTCTTCCGGGCTCATGCCATGGCCGGGATCTTCAATGGTCAGCACGGCATCCGCCGAGATACAAACCCGCACAATGCCACGATCGCTGTTCTCGATGGCATTGCGCAGCAGATTGCCAACCGCCGCCTGCACCACGGCCATCGGCGCAAGGATCTGGCAGGACGCAAGCTCCACCAGCACAAGCTCCAGCTCCTTGCCTTTGGCCAGATGACGATGGTCCTCGGCGATTTCCGGCAGCAGCTCATCCAGCGCTATCAGCTCACTCATCGCCGCCAGCTTGGCCGGATCACGCGCAAGCACCAGCAACAACTGGATCAGCTGTTCCATGCCGCTTGATGTATTGCGCACGCGCAGCAATTGCTGGCGCGCCCTTTCCGGCAGCCCGGGCTGCTCCAACGCCAACTCGGCCGCACCGGTGATCACCGCGATCGGCGTACGTAGTTCGTGACTGGCGGTGCTGATGAACGCACGTTCGCGCTCGACGAAGTGCTCGTTGCGCTGCAGGTAATCATTCAAGGCACCGGCGATCACTTCCAGCTCGGTACTGCCGCGCTTGTCCACACGCACTTGTTGGCGACGACGCTCCGGTCGCAGTTCGGCAATGTCCTGCGCCAGCACCGACAAAGGGCGCACCAATCGGGTCATGCCGACCCAGGCCATCAGCAGCGTCACCAGCAACAAACCGATGCCCGCCAGCAACGCCCAGCGGGTGACAAAGTGCTCAAGTTCGCCGAAATCGGTGATGTCCAATGCCAACACCACCCGCCCGAAATCGCTGGTATCGCGCACCATCACGGCTGCCTGCTTGCCGCCCAGCAATGCGCCGTCATGCAGGCCGGGGTGCAACTGCGCCAATTCTTCAGGAATCCCACCCGGCTCACTGACGGCGTAGAAATGCAAGGTATCCGAATCCTGCCAATGGTAGGCGGGATCGACACGCATCTGGCCAATGATGCTGTCCAGCTCGGTGTTCAACAGCGAGCGCCACACCGCGTGCTCGGCATGTTCGTGTACATAGTTGGCGGCACTGAACACGGCCACTGTTATCAGCGCCACATACACAGCCAACCAGCCCAACAACTTGCGACGCAGGGTACGGCGTTTCATTGTGCGCTTTCCGCCACCGGCGCGGACAGGCGATAGCCGACACGCGGCAAGGTCTGCAGCAGCTTCTGCTCGAACGGGCCGTCTACCGCGCGCCGCAGCTCGTAGATATGCGAGCGCAGCATGTCACCATCCGGCGGCTCATCGCCCCAAAGCGCGTATTCGAGCTGATTGCGGGTAACCGCCGCCGGGCTGGCGCGCATCAGCACTTCCAGCAGCTTGCGGCAAGCCGGGTAGAGATGCAGCACCTGACCACCGCGGCGGGCCTCAAACGTCGCCATGTCCAGACTCAGGTCATGGACCTCCAGCCGCTTGCGTGGATTACGCCCGTGCGTGCGCGCCAGCACCGCTTCAAGCCGCACCTCCAGCTCCGGCAGCGCGAACGGTTTGGTCAGGTAGTCATCGGCGCCTGCACGGAAGCCGGTGATCTTGTCCGGCAGCTCGTCGCGGGCGGTGAGCATGATCACCGGCACCTCCGAGCGGAACTCCTCGCGCAGCTTGCGCAGCACTTCCGGCCCTTCCATGCGCGGCAGCATCCAGTCCAGCAGGATGGCGTCGTAGCTCTGGGTGCCGGCCAGGTGCAGGCCGGTGATGCCGTCCGGGGCCACGTCCAAGGTGTGCCCGCGCGCTTCGAAATAATCGAACAGGTTGGCGATCAGATTGCGATTGTCTTCAATGACCAGCAGCCGCATGCGGGCATGACCTTGCTGCCCCGGGCCGAGGCATTACCGACGTATCCTAGCGCCGCAGCCGTCAGATTGTCGTCGAAATACCGCCGAAGCCGGCAATATGACCGTTGTGCCGCTACCGTTTCGACGCGTTTCCAACGTTGTATGCGTCATCATCCCGCCAGCCTTTGACACCGAGCCGCCTGTGCGCCCAAATCCACCGCGTTCTTCCAGCACAAAACCATGGTTTGCCATCCTCATCGCGTTGGTCATCGCCAGCCTGTTGGCGGGGCTGGGCATGCGCTCACCGCAACCGCCCGACGAGCCCCGCTTCGTGCTTGCAGCGCGGCACATGGTGGAGACCGGGCAATGGCTGCTGCCGCAACGCGGCAGCGAGTTGTATGCGGAGAAGCCAGCCACCTTCATGTGGATCCAGGCCGCCACCTACAAGGTGATTGGGGACTGGAACCTGTCCTTCCTGGTGCCGTCGTTGCTGGCAGCCCTGCTCACGCTTTGGCTGACCTGGGACATGAGTCGGCGGCTGTGGAACCGGCAGATCGCCCGCTATGCGGTGGTCGGCCTGTTCGTCTGCATCCAGTTCGGGCTGATGGCCAAACGCGCGCAGATCGACATGGTACTGGTCGGCATGACCACACTGGCGCTATGGGGGCTGGTGCGGCATCTGCTGCTTGGCCCGAACTGGTGGGCACTGGCACTGGCAGCTTTCGCGGCCGGTGCGGGTACCGTCACCAAGGGCGTTGGCTTCCTGCCGCTGCTGATGTTGCTGCCGTGGATGGCCTGGCGCTGGCGTCACCCGCAGGCGGCCGGGCCGGGCCGCAGCTGGGGCTGGTGGCTCCTCTTGCCCGCCTTCCTGGCCGGCACCGCTATCTGGCTGGGTCCACTGGCCATCGCCCTGCTGCAGAACCCCGATCCGCACCTGCAGTCCTATGCCAAGGAACTGCTGTTCAAGCAGACCGGTACCCGCTACGCCAACGCCTGGCACCACCACCAACCGTTTTGGTACTACCTGCAGGTAATGGCCACGCTGTGGCTGCCAGGCAGCCTGCTGGCGCCGTGGCTGCTACCGGCCTGGTGGCGCCGCTGCCGCCGTGCCGATCCACGCTACATCCTGCTGCTGGGCTGGGCCCTGCTGGTACTGCTGTTCTTCAGCGCCAGCCCGGGCAAGCGCGAGGTCTACATCCTGCCGATGCTGCCTGCCCTGGCCGTAGCCGCGGCACCACTGCTGCCCGGCCTGCTACGCCGCACCGGCGTGCGCTGGCTGCTGCTGCTGTATGTGCTGCTATTGGCCGTGGCCACGCTGGTGGTCGGCTATGGAGCGGTGCACGGCGATGGCTGGGCCCAGCGCAACGCGATCAAGCGCGCGATCGATCCATGGGTGCTGCCGCAGGTCGGCTGGTGGCTGATCGGCTTCGGCGCCGCCTCGCTACTGTTGGTGCTGGTATTGCGACTGCGTCGTGCCGGGCTGGCGGTGGTGTTGACCACGGTAATGCTGTGGTCGATGTATGGCCTAGGCGCAATGCCTGCACTTGATCCCTACAGCTCCGCTTCACTGGTGATGGACAAGGCGCGCGCGCGCATCGGCCCGGACGCGGAGCTGGGCATGGTAGCTTGGCGTGAGCAGAACCTGCTGCAGACCCATCCGCAGGCCACCGATTTCGGCTTCAAACGCCCGGTCGCCGAACAATGGGAAGACGCTGCACGCTGGGTGACTGAAGACCCACAACGGCGCTGGCTGTTCGTGCTGGACAAGGCGATGACGCCTTGCGCCGACCAAAGCCAGGTCATCGACATCGGCAGTGCCAACCGCAACAACTGGCAGCTGCTGCCCGGCACCGCATTGCACGCCGATTGCGTCACCAAGACCCACGGCGTGGTCGCTGGCAGTGAGAACGCACTGGAAAGCGACGGCGATTGACGTCTGAAAACTGCAGCGCACTCCTTGAACCGGAGTGCTTGAAGCATAGGCAAGAGAGGCTGTATCGGATCCGGTACAGCCTCTCTTACGTTTGCCACCCTTGCTCTTGGCGGCAGCCAAACTGAAGCACTGACAAATTCACGACATCGTTCCGACCTGTCTCCGACACGGGCCGACCGAGCATGGCCGCATCCAGATTGACGGTGCCCCAGCTCCATGTCGCAGCAACCCACTTCCACTGCCCTGATCCCGGTTGCCGAACGCAGCCGTTTGAGCTTTGCCGGGCGCACCCTGCTGATCCCGCTGGTGATTGTCGCCATCGGCAGCCTGTTGTTGATGGCGGGCAATGGAGACCAGTGGCTTGCGGACCAGCTGTTCCGCTGGCAAGGCAACCAATGGGCATTGAAAGACGCGTGGTGGACCAGCCACCTTATCCACAAGGGCGGCCGCAACCTGACCTGGTTTGTTGCCCTGCTGGTGATCCTGGCGCTGATCCGCAGCTGCATGGACCTGCGCTGGCGCCCGCTGCGGCGGCCGCTGGCCTACCTGCTGTCATCGGTAGCGCTGACCACCAGCATCGTCGCGCTGCTGAAATCCTGGACCCATATGGACTGCCCCTGGGACCTGGAACGTTACGGTGGACTGCGCCCCTTCATCGGCTTGTTCGAACAACGCCCGGTCGCCCTCGGCCACGCCGCCTGCTTCCCGGCTGGCCATGCGGGCTCTGGCTACGCATGGGTGGCGCTGTTCTTCTTCATGTTGCAGGTTCGCCCGCAATGGCGCTGGCCGGCACTGAGCATCGCCCTGCTGGTCGGCATGGTGTTCGGCCTGGCCCAGCAATTGCGCGGCGCCCACTTTGCCTCGCATGACCTGTGGGCGCTGGCGATCAGCTGGCTGATCGCAACCGCCCTCTATCTGTGGATGTTCCCGGCGTCTACATCAATCGCATCCCCGTCGCGCGCCAAACTTGGCACCCTTGGAGAAAACGCATGAGCGTTGCTGCCCCCCGCCCTGTCGGACTGCAGCTGTCCTGGTCGCGCCTGCGCAACTGGCACCCTGAGATCAGCACCGAGACCCTGATCCTGTTGGCCAGCGTGTTTTTTGCGCTGGTCTGCAACACCTTGTTCTGGCGCAGCGCCATCGCCACCAACCCGAGCAGCATCCTGTTCGCGGTGTCGCTGTTTGCCCTGCTGGTGAGCGTGCATGCAATCCTGTTCGGCCTGCTTGTCTGGCGCTGGAATGCCAAGGGCGTGTTGACGTTGCTATTCATCACCACCGCCTTCGCCACGCACTACATGAACAGCTACAACGTCTATCTGGACGCGGACATGCTGCGCAATGTGCTGGCCACCGACCACAAGGAATCACGCGAGCTGATGACACCAGCATTGTTGCTGCCGCTGCTCGGCTACGGTCTTTTGCCGACCCTGCTGCTGTGGCGCGTGCGGCTGCGCAAGCGCAGCTGGGGACGAGCCCTGCTGTGGCGTGTTGCCTTCCTGCTGGGCGTGATCGTAGCGGGCGGCGCCGGCACCATGTTGTCGTTCCAGAATGTTTCCGCCTTGATGCGCAATCACCGTGAAGTGCGTTACCTGGCCACGCCGGCCAACTATCTGATCGCGCTGAAGCAGAACTTTGCCAGCTCCAGCCCCATGAAGAAGCAGCCCAAGTTGCCGCTCGGCACGGATGCCAAAGCCATGCCACGTGCCGCCGGCAGCAAGCCGCGCCTGCTGGTACTGGTCGTAGGCGAAACCGTGCGTGCACAGAACTGGGGTTTGAACGGCTACGCCCGCCAGACCACCCCGGAACTGGCGCAGACAGGCGTGATCAACTTCCCGGACATGCATTCCTGCGGCACCAGCACCGAAGTATCGCTGCCCTGCATGTTCTCGCCGTTTGGCCGTCACGACTACGACGAAAAGAAGATCCGCGGTCACCAGTCACTGCTGCACGTGCTTGAACACGCCGGCATCGCCACCCTGTGGCGCGATAACCAGTCCGGCTGCAAGGGCGTCTGCGATGGTCTGGAAATCCAGCGCCTGGATGATGCAACCACGCCGGGCCTGTGCGCCGACGGCCGCTGCATGGATGAGATTCTTCTGGAAAATCTCGCTGCGCAGGTGCGCGCCAAACCAGGCGATCGCGTGGTTGTGCTGCACCAGCTGGGCAACCACGGCCCGAGCTACTTCCAACGCTATCCGGCGCAATTCCGCCAGTTCGCTCCCACTTGCGACACAGCGGACCTGGGCAAGTGCAGCCGCGAGGACATCGTCAACAGCTACGACAATGCGATCCGCTATACCGATCATTTCCTGACCCGCACCATCGCATCCCTGCGCGGAATGGAAGACTACGACACAGCGATGATCTACCTGTCCGATCACGGCGAATCGCTGGGTGAGAAGGGCCTGTATCTACACGGCGTGCCGTATGCGATCGCGCCGGAAGAGCAGACCCGGGTACCGATGGTGATGTGGTTCTCGCCGGGGTTTACCGCAGATCGTGGCCTGGACATGAGCTGCGTACGCCGCCGGTCTGCGCAGCGCACCGACCAGGACAACCTGTTCCCCTCGGTGCTCGGGCTGATGCAGGTGCAGACCTCGGTGTATGACCGGTCTCGGGATGTGTTCGCGGAGTGTGCAGGCTGATGGGTTGACGGGATTGGTGTTGGGCTGGTTCTGGCTAGCTGCGATGCAGGCTTGGGAGTTTGGAACGTGGTAGGTGGCGGAAGCCGGGACACGGAATGCATCGAGTCACGGCTTCTGCTTTGCGCTTCTGCTTTGCGCTTCTGCTTTGCGCTTCTGCTTTGCGCTTCTGCTTTGCGCTTCTGCTGTGGCTCAGACCTTGGGTTTGCACTATCGTCCCTTCTCCCGCTTGCGGGGGAAGGTGCCCGAAGGGCGGATGGGGGGAGCTGTTGCAGTTGCTTGCTTTACGTTGCTGTGATGATCCATCAGCTTCGCAGCTGACGCCGCTCCTACAAACCAGCTTTCCCCACAAGCAGCCTGCTGCCTGCAACAAGGAGCTCTCATGGCCACCTTCCCGCAATGGCTTCCCTGGGCACTACTCTCCGCAGTATTCGCAGCGCTGACCGCCATCTTCGCCAAGCTCGGCCTGCAGAACATCGACTCAGACATGGCGATGCTGCTGCGCACGATCATCATCAGCGTGGTGCTGGCCATGTTCGTCGCCGCCACCGGCAAATGGAGCAACCCGCTGCAGCTTCCCGGCACAACCGTCGGCTGGTTGGCGCTCTCCGCCCTGGCTACCGGCGCCTCATGGATGTGCTATTTCCGTGCCTTGCAACGCGGCCCAGCCTCACAGGTAGCCCCGGTCGACAAGCTCAGCGTGATGCTGGTCGCCATCTTCGCCGTAGCCTTCCTGCACGAGCGCCTGGCCTGGCGCGAATGGCTGGGCGTGGCGATGATCGGCGGCGGCGTTCTGCTGATGGCGCTCAAGCGCTGAGCTTTCTCCACTTGCGGCCCGGCCGCCGCCCCACTAGCCTTCGCCGGTACTTAACAAACCGGGGTTTGCTGTGAAGAATCGTCATTTGGTCCTGGCCGCCGCCGTTGGCGTGGCCGTGCTCTCGCTGGCTGCCTGTAAAAAGGACGCCGCCACCGACGCCGCCAAGCCGGCCACCACCCAGGCCGCACCGGCCGAAAGCGCCGACCAGTTCATCGCCCGCGTCAATGCCGAATACAAGGCCATGTACCCGGAAATGACCTCGGCGCAGTGGCTGTCGTCCACCTACATCAATGACGATTCGGCACGTGTCGCGGCCAAGGCCAACGAGCGCTGGCTGACCGTGCTCAATGGCTGGATCGAGCAGGCCAACAAGTACGACGGCCAGCCGATGAGCGCCGACACCAAGCGCGCCATCAGCCTGCTCAAGCTGATGACCTCCATGCCCGCCCCGCGCGACCCGCAGAAGCTGGCCGAACTGGCCGGCATCGCCACCAAGCTGGAAGGCGACTACGGCGCCGGCACCTACTGCGTGGGCGAAGGCGACAGCAAGAACTGCCGCCAGCTCGGCGATCTGGAAAAGGTGCTGGCCACCTCGCGCGACTACGACAAGCAGCTCGATGCCTGGCAGGGCTGGCAGTCCACCGCCGTGCCGTCGCGCGCCAACTACCAGCGCTTCGTCGAACTGGTCAACGAAGGCGCCCGCGAACTGGGCTATAGCGATGCCGGCCAGATGTGGCGCAGCGGCTACGACATGCCTGCCGATCAGGTCGGCCCGGAAACCGACCGCCTGTGGGAGCAGGTCAAGCCGCTGTACGAGCAGGTGCATTGCTATACCCGCGCCAAGCTGGACAAGGAGTACGGCAAGGACAAGGCCGAAGTCGGCGGCGGCATGATTGCCGCGCACCTGACCGGCAACATGTGGCAACAGGACTGGAGCAACCTGTGGGACATGACCGCACCGTACCCGAACGCGGGCAGCCTGGACATCACCGCCGCACTGGAAAAGCAGTACCAGACCAACCTCAGTGCCGCCCTCGCCAAGGCCGGTGGCGCCGACCCGGCAAGCCGCTTCAAGGCACAGCGTGAGGCCGAGCTGGTCACCGCCCGGCAGATGACCGAGCGCGCGCAGGACTTCTACGTCTCGCTGGGCATGCCCAAGCTGCCGGAGAGCTACTGGCAGAACACCCAGTTCATCAAGCCGCTGGACCGCAACGTGGTCTGCCACGCCAGCGCCTGGGACATGAACATGGGCGGCGATGGCAAGGACGTGGGCCCGGACGTGCGCACCAAGATGTGCATCACCCCGAACGAAGAAAACTTCACCACCATCTACCACGAGCTTGGCCACATCTATTACGACCTGGCCTACAACCCGTTGCCGCCGTTGTTCCAGGGCGGTGCCAACGACGGCTTCCACGAAGCCATCGGCGACACCATCGTGCTGGCGATGACGCCGAAGTACCTCAACTCGATCGGCCTGGTCGGCGCGCAGCAGGAAAGCCGCGAAGCCACCATCAATGCGCAGATGCGCATGGCGATGTCGGGCGTGTCGTTCCTGCCGTTCGGTCTGATGATCGACCGCTGGCGCTGGGGCGTGTTCGACGGCTCGATCAAGCCGGACCAGTACAACCAGAAGTGGTGGGAACTGAAGGCGCAGTACCAGGGCGTGGCCCCGGCCAGCGCACGCGGCGAGGAGTTCTTCGACGCCGGCGCCAAGTACCACGTACCGGGCAACACCCCGTACCTGCGCTACTTCCTGGCGCGCATCCTGCAGTACCAGTTCTACAAGGGCCTGTGCGACGCGTCCGGCTACACCGGCCCGCTCAACGAGTGCAGCTTCTACGGCAACAAGGAAGCCGGGCAGAAGTTCTGGGCAATGCTGAGCAAGGGTTCCAGCCAGCCGTGGCAGGCCACGCTGAAGGAACTGACCGGCACCGAAAAGCTCGATGCCGGCCCGATGCTGGAATACTTCGCACCGCTGCAGGAATGGCTGAAGCAGCAGAACGAAGGCCAGATGTGTGGTTGGCAGGCGGCAGCTCCGGTAGCGCAGCCAGTGGCCGCAAAGTAACTCTTGTTGCATTGGTCATGAAGAGGGCGCCGTATCGGCGCCCTTCTTCCTCAACATCAAGCGGATCTCACACAGATGTTTGAATCAACATCCAACGAACGACACAAGGAGTCCAAGATGCGTCATAAGTTGGCTGCAGGCCTCGTTATTTTCTGTGCATCACAACTCTGCAGCGCGCAGGCAACCGACGTTAACCTCGCGCAGGACGACACCAAGAGTGGACTCTGTCTTTTCACCGGAACGCCTCCGTCTGAGTTTACGTACACCGTCGTAAAAGAGCTCGACTACGGCAAAGGCAGCTATGGAAGTGTCAACGACCTCCTTCCCATCGTCGTGACTGATGCCAAGGCCGCCGGTGCAGATGCGGTCATTCACTACAACGGTGCCCAGCACTTCGGGTTCTGGCCGTGGCGATTCGTCAGGCCGGTGGTTACAGGCACCGCCGTAAAGTGGACACCTGCACGCGACATCGACTGTGCAGCTGCAGGCGGTCATCACACCACCGGAACACTGAAAGAAGCCCCACCACCGCCACAGAAATGACAACTCACCGAGGGCGCTGTCTCTACACGGGCAACAAGAGCCAAACACCCCGTAGTGCCGAGCCATGCTCGGCAGAGGCTTCACCGATAGAACTGAAGCAAAGCTCCCGAGCCATGCTTGGCAGAAACTTCAGCGATGAACAGGCCGGATTGCAGAGGACTTGGCACGTGCTTCGCGGCCTACGCCGCTCCCACAAAGGGTAGTAGCGAAAACTCGGAGCTTGAAACCCACAAGGGCGCCAACGGCGCCCTTGTGGGTTTCAAGTTTGTACGCAGGCTCAATGCGTGCCCGCAGCCGCCTTGCCCACCGCTCCCAGCTCACCGGCCAGATTGCGCTTGTAGGTATCGAAGTCGATGCCCTGCTCCGCTGCTTCGGCATGCGCGGCGTCCTTGAGCACATCGGAGTACATCAACCGCACCGGCGTGTCGTTGTTCTCGTGCCATTCGGCGGCCTGCATGATCAGCGCCAGCACGCGGGCGGCGCTGGTGGTTTCACCGGCAATCTTGCCATCCATGCCCAGCACCCACTCGCCATCACGGCGGACGATGCCGGCCAGCAATGCCCGGTGCTGGTCGCGCAGTTCGGCATGCGGTTCAACTTTGGCCTTTACCGGCGGATTGGCTTCGGCCTGGTTGCGCGCGCGCTCGGCCAGCTTCTTCTTCGCCTCACGGCGGCCTTTGGATTGGATCGACATCAGTTGTTCACTCTTTGAACGGCCGCCGGTGATGGCGGCGCGGCTATTGTCCCCGATGCGGGGGTGAATTCGTGTCAGGACGCGGTTTCATCGCGCTGGGCGCGCTGGCTGACCCGCTCCCACTTCCACATCGCCCAGCTGCCCAGGCCAAACAGGGCCGCGCCGATGGCCAGGCTCAGGCCGCTGCGGCTGAGCATCGGCGAGAGCACGCCGGCGATGATGGCGTTGGTGACCAGCGTGCTGAATGCCTGCATCGACGAGGCTGTGCCCCGCTGGCGCGGGTACATGTCGAGGATCGCCAGGGTCAGGATCGGGAAGATCAGGGCCACGCCAAACGAGGTCAGGGTGAAGGGCAGCACCGCCCACGGCACCGTCATTTCGGTGGCGAAGGCGTTGTAGCTGATGTTGTAGATGGCCGCGACCGCCATGAAGCAGTAACCGATACGCACCGCCCGCGCGCCATCCACGCGCCCAGCCGCGCGGCCGGAGGCATACGCGCCCAAAGCCATGCCGCCGATGGTCGGAATGAACAACCAGGCGAACTGGCGCTCGTTCATGTGCAGCAGATCGAGCACGAAGGCTGGCGCCGAAGCGATGTACAGGAACAAGCCACCGAAGCCCAGCGAACCAGCCAGGGCCAGACGCAGGAAGCGCGGATTGATGCCGATGCTGACGTAGTCCTGCAGCAGGCGCTTGGGGTGCAGGCTCAGCCGCGCATGCGGCGGATGGGTTTCCGGCAGCCAGATGCAGGTGATCAGCAGCAACAGCGCCGAGAACCCGACCAGGAACCAGAAGATGCCCTGCCATTGCGTCCAGCCCAGCAACCAGCCGCCGATGATGGGAGCAATGGCCGGAGCGATGGAGAAGATCATCGAGACCTGGCTCATCAGACGTTGCGCATCATCGCCGTCGTAGAGGTCGCGGATAACCGCGCGGCCGATGATGTAGCCAACGCCAGCCGACAAGCCCTGCAGGAAGCGGAACAGCAGCAAGGTCCCCATGTCCGTGGACAGTGCACAGCCGATGGATGCGCCGATGAACACCACCAGCCCGCCGATGATCACCACCTTGCGGCCCAACGCATCGGACAGCGCACCGTGCACCAGGCTCATCAGCGCATACGCCAACAGATAGACGCTGATCACCTGCTGCATCGCCAGCTTGTCGGCGCCCAGATCAGCGCCCATGTGCGGGAACGCGGGGAACACCGCATCGATCGCGAACGGGCCGAACATCGACAGGCCGGCCACCAGAATGGCGATACGGCGCAGCGAAACCTGCTTGTTTGCTTCCATGGCTTTCACTAACCAGCAACGGCACCGGCGCGGGAGCCGATGTGGGGTGGGGACAGAATGAACAGGGCCGGGCGCGACGGCGCTGGACGGCCATGATGCGGCAATTTGTCCGGACATTCACCCGCTTCAGCCAGCGGTTCCGGGATGCCCGGCCGTACGCGTGCAACGCGCGGGATTGAAACCGGGATGCAGATGGTAATCCAAGCCGCTGCGCGGGTCTGCCCCGGGCCTTTACCGGGTTATACCGAGCTATAATCGGCAAGCTGTACGAACAAGGTGGGAGAAGCGGTTCACCCCCGCTGCCGAAGGCGCAAACGCCCGTAATCGCTCAGGCCCGATACCACCCGTAGCAAAACTCTGGAGAGACCGGTTCAATCCGGCGCCGAAGGTGCACGAAGCGCACGATCCTCGTCGCGTCGCTTCCAAACTCTCAGGCAAAAGGACAGAGGGGCGCGAGGTAAGCCTTTGGCTTGCCGGCTGTGGTGGCGCGCGTGCGCGGCACCCGGACGGCAACCGGGCAGACCTGGCTCACCGCCCCTGCCCTGCATGCCTTCTCCGGACGTCAGCCATGACCCAGAACACTCTTTCGCTGCGCGAACTCGAACACCATTCCGCGTTCGTCGACCGCCACATCGGCCCCAACGACGCTGAAATCGCGCAGATGCTGCGCACCGTTGGCCACGATTCGCTCGAAGCACTCACCGACGCCATCGTGCCGGGTTCGATCAAGTCGCCGGCACCGCTGGCGCTGCCCGAGTCGCTGACCGAAGTCGATGCGCTGGCCAAGATCCGCGCCATCGCTGACAAGAACAAGGTCCTGCGCAGCTTCATCGGCCAGGGCTATTACGGCACCCATACGCCGAACGTGATCCTGCGCAACATCCTCGAGAACCCGGCGTGGTACACGGCGTACACGCCGTACCAGGCAGAAATCTCGCAGGGCCGCATGGAAGCGCTGATCAACTTCCAGACCATGGTCGCCGACCTCACCGGCATGGAAATCGCCAACGCCTCGCTGCTGGACGAAGCCACCGCCGCCGCCGAAGCGATGACCCTGGCCAAGCGTTCGGCCAAGTCCAAGTCCAAGGTCTTCTTCGTGCAGGACAGCGTGCACCCGCAGACGCTGGAACTGCTGCGCACCCGCGCCGAGCCGATGGGCATCGAACTGCTGATCGGCAAGCCGGCTGATGCGCTGAGCGCCGACACCTTCGGCGTGCTGCTGCAGTACCCGGACAGCCTCGGCAACATCGGCGACTACAAGGCGCTGGTCGAGGCCGTGCACGCCCGCCAGGGCCTGGTTGCGGTTGCCACCGACCTGCTGGCACTGACCCTGATCGCCGCTCCCGGCGAATGGGGCGCGGACATCGCCATCGGCAACAGCCAGCGTTTCGGCGTGCCGTTCGGTTTCGGCGGCCCGCATGCCGCCTTCATGGCCTGCCGTGATGCCTACAAGCGCTCGATGCCGGGCCGCCTGATCGGCGTCTCGGTCGATGCCGAAGGCAAGGCCGCTTACCGCCTGACCCTGCAGACCCGCGAGCAGCACATCCGCCGCGAGAAGGCCACTTCCAACATCTGTACCGCACAGGTGCTGCTGGCGGTGATGGCCTCGATGTACGCCGTCTACCACGGCCCGGAAGGCCTGCAGCGCATCGCCCGCCGCACCCACCGCCTGGCTGCCATCCTCGCCGCTGCTCTGCGTGGCAAGGGCGTGGCGGTCGGCAACGACTTCTTCGACACCCTGCATATCACCGGCGTTGATTCGGCCGCACTGAAGGCCAAGTCCGAAGCCGCCGGCATCAACCTGCGCATCATCGACGCCGGTTCGGTAGGCATCAGCCTGGACGAAACCGCTACCCGCGCCGACGTCGTCGCACTGGGCCAGCTGTTCGACGCCAGCGTCGACGTGGACGCACTCGATGCCAGCACCACCGACGCACTGCCGAAGAGCCTGCTGCGTACCAGCGACTTCCTCGCCCACCCGGTGTTCAACACGCACCACAGCGAGCACGAGATGCTGCGCTACCTGCGTTCGCTGGCCGACAAGGACCTGGCGATGGATCGCACCATGATCCCGCTGGGCAGCTGCACCATGAAGCTCAACGCCACCGCCGAGATGATCCCGGTGACCTGGCCGGAATTCGCCAACATCCACCCGCTGGCACCGGCTGATCAGGCGCAGGGCTACAAGGAACTGATCGACGGCCTGGAAGCGATGCTGGTCGAGTGCACTGGCTATGACGCCGTGAGCCTGCAGCCGAACTCCGGCGCGCAGGGCGAATACGCCGGCCTGCTGGCAATCCGCGCCTACCACCGCTCGCGCAACGAAGGCCATCGCGACATCTGCCTGATTCCGGACTCGGCGCACGGCACCAACCCGGCCTCGGCACAGATGTGCGGCATGACCGTGGTCGTGACCAAGACCGACAGCAACGGCAACGTCGATGTCGAGGACATCCGCCGCAACGCCGAGAAGTACAGCGACCGCCTGGCCGCGATCATGATGACTTACCCGTCCACGCACGGCGTGTTCGAGGAAGAAGTTGTCGAGATCTGCGAGATCATCCACAAGCACGGCGGCCAGGTGTATACCGACGGTGCCAACATGAACGCCCTGGTCGGCGTGGCCAAGCCCGGCAAGTGGGGCTCGGACGTGTCGCACCTGAACCTGCACAAGACCTTCTGCATCCCGCACGGCGGCGGCGGCCCGGGCGTTGGCCCGTGCGCGGTGAAGTCGCACCTGGCGCCGTTCCTGCCGGGCAAGCTGGGCGACAACGGCCCGGTCGGCATGGTCAGCGCCGCCAGCTTCGGCAGCGCCTCGATCCTGCCGATCAGCTGGATGTACATCACCCTGATGGGCACCGCCGGCCTGCGCAAGGCAACCCAGGTTGCACTGCTCAACGCCAACTACATCGCCAAGCGCCTGGCCCCGCACTACGCCACGCTGTACACCGGCCGTAACGGCCTGGTGGCGCATGAGTGCATCCTCGACGTGCGTCCGCTGGAGAAGACCTCCGGCATCGGTGCCGAGGACGTGGCCAAGCGCCTGATCGACTTCGGCTTCCACGCCCCGACCCTGAGCTTCCCGGTCGCCGGCACGCTGATGGTCGAGCCGACCGAGAGCGAATCGCAGCACGAGCTGGATCGCTTCATCGACGCGATGATCCAGATCCGCGAGGAAATCCAGGCCATCGAAGACGGCAAGCTGGACCGCGAGGACAACCCGCTCAAGCACGCCCCGCACACTGCCGGTGCAGTGTCGGCCAGCGAGTGGACGCACGCGTATCCGCGTGAGCTGGCAGCCTTCCCGCTGCCGTCGCTGAAGCTGCAGAAGTACTGGCCGCCGGTTGCCCGCGTGGACAACGTCTACGGCGACAAGAACATCATGTGCGCCTGCATCCCGGTGGATGCGTACAAGGAAGATGTCGAGGCGTGATCAGGGCTTGATTGCCTGATGTGTGAATGAAAGCAGCCGGCGAAAGCCGGCTGTTTTCTTGTGACGATTAGGAGAGTGAAGCAGCTGATCTTTCTTGATCGGTGCTGCTAGCAGGGCAGGACTTTGGCTTTGGCTTTAGCTTTGGCTTTAGCTTTAGCTTTAGCTTTAGCTTTGGCTTTGGCTTTAGCTTTAGCTTTAGCTTTAGCCTTGGCTCTTGCTCTGGCTCAGGCCTTCCCTTCTCCCGTTCACGGGAGAAGGTGCCCAACGGGCGGATGAGGGGGGCTTTTGACTTTGCTTAGCTGGAAGCTGCCCTTCACCCCAACCCCTCTCCCGCAAGAGGGAGAGGGGCTTTGAGCAAACAGCTACAGCGCTTCAATACCCCTTCTGCTTCAACCAGGCATCCACCTGCGGCTTGCGCTCTTCGCGCAGCCGCAGCTTGGTCTGGATTCCGGCAATCACCGTTTCCGCATCACGCCGCGAGGTCGGTGCGATGTGCGCATCAGCAAATGCCTTGATCTTGTCCACGATCTGCAGGTTGTCCGCATTACGGCCCAGGCCCGGGTAATAGCGCGCGCGAGAGGTGCTATCGACCAGGCCATCCACCTTCTCACGATGGGCAACGGCGAAGTCGAAGGCCAGATCCGCATGCTCGCGCGATACGCCGCCAATCATTCCTGCACTGTTGGTCGCACCCGGCTCGTCGGTCAGCGCCATGTCCAATGCCCGCTGTGCCAGCACCCTGTCCTTGGGCAGGGCCAGCAGGCCGTAGTACTGGTCGCGCACCATTGCCGAGGTTTCCTGCTTGGCCAGCGTGTGCAGTTTGTCCCAGGTCGCCCCATCCGCATTGCGTGCCACCACGCCCAGCACGCTGCTGCGCAGGTCCGGCGACAGCGAATCCGGCTTGGCCAGGAAAGCATCAAAACGACGCTGCGCTTCGGCAATCACCTGCGCATCGTCCAACGCCGCCAAAGTGCCGATCAGCCCGCTACGCAACTCCTTGGTCTGCGCCGAGTCGCTGTCCTTGCCGTCCCAACCCAGTGACTGCAGAACCGGCGACAAACGCGAACGTGCGTAGCTGCGGAAGGCGGCCTGCCGCGCGGTATCACCGTCGAACATGCCGTCAATCCCGCTCAGTGTGCCGGAGGCCATGTCCCACAGGTCGTTGGGCGCATCGGCGTTGATCTTCGCGATCAAATCCAGCAAATCCGCGTCGGGCTGCAGGCCAGCTGCAGCCAATGCGCTGGTGTCCATCATCACGCCGAGTTGGTCGACCACCGGCAGCTTGTCGAAGCCTGCGCTCAGCGCCATGAACTGCGTCGGCGCATACAAGGTGCGGTAATAGCCCTTTTGCCCGGCATTGACCAGCAGCGGTCCACTGCAGCCCGGCAGCTGCACGTTGGTGTCGCCGTCGACCAGCATGTGCACCACCTCGCCATTGCCAACGCGCAGACTCACCGGCACGCGCCAATGCAGCGGCTGCTTGTCCTTGCGATCAATCGTGTACTCGCCCTGGCTCAACTTCACCTGGGTGTTGCCGGCCACACAGCTGCTGCTGGCACGGATCAAGGGCACGCCCGGCTGCAGGGTGAAATCATGTGCGACTTCCATGAAGCGCTTGCCAGGCGCTGCCTTGTCGATCTCGGCCCACAGGTCATCGGTGACGGCATTGCCGTAAGCATGGGCAGCGATGTAACGGCGCACGCCATCACGCCAGGCATCGGTCCCAACGTAGTCTTCGAACATCGAGATCACCGCCGAGCCCTTTCCGTAGGTGATGCCATCAAAGGCTTGGCTGGCCTGCTCCACCGTCTCCACGTGCTGCACGATCGGATGGGTGGTGACGTAGGCATCGCGCCCCATCGCGCCGCGGCTGGTATGTGCGGCATCAACGTTGTTGATGTCCCACTCCGGATGCAGCTTGCGGGTAGTGCGTGCCTCCATCCACGAGGCGAAGCCTTCGTTGAGCCACAGGTCATCCCACCACGCCATCGTCACCAGGTTACCGAACCACTGGTGCGCGATCTCATGCGCGGCAATCGAGAACACGGCTTTCTTGTCGGAGACGCTGGACACGGCTGGGTCCAGCAGCAAGGCGTATTCGAAGGTGAAGATCGCACCCCAGTTCTCCATTGCACTGAAGAACTGGCTGCCGCCAGGTGCGGCGACGTTGTCGAGTTTGGGCAGCGGATACTTCACGCCAAAGTAATCGTTGTACTCACGCAGCACCTCGGCGCTGCCTTCCAGCGCGAACTGCGCCTGCTCCACCTTGCCCGTCTGCGCAATCACGCCGATCTCGGTGTCGCCTTCCTTTACGGTGGCGCGATCGAACTCGCCGCTGGAGAAGAACAGCAGGTAGGTCGACATCTTCGGCGTGGTCTGGAACACCACCTGCTTCAGCCCCTTGCCCAGCGACTTGCTGCTGATCACCGGCATGTTGCTGACCGCCATCTCGGCTTCCGGCACGGTCACAGTCAGATCGAACGTAGCCTTGAAGCCCGGCTCGTCCCACGACGGAATGAAGCGGCGCGCATCGGAGTTCTCGAACTGGGTGAACAGCGCGCGCTTCCTGCTGCCGTCAGCTACGGGATAGTCCAGCGCAAACAAGCCATTGGCCTGCGTGTTGATGGTGCCGCTGTAATCGATACTCAGCGTGTAGCGCCCCGGCGCCAGCGGCGCGGCGGCGACGAAGCTTGCAGTCTGGTTGGCTTCATCGACACTGACCGTGGTTGGTATTGGCTTGCTGCCACCAACCGCCTGCAGCTGGCTCTTGCCGAAACGCATGCCCGCTGCCTGCAACACGATGCTATTGGTGGGCTGCAGCACTTCCAGTTCGATGCCGACCTTGCCGTCGAAGCGCATCTTCCCTGCGTGCGGAGTGATCTGCACCCGATAGTGATCCGGACGTGCGGTACGCGGCAACTGCGTGGTGATTTCGTTCTGACCGGCGCCAGCTGCGACAGGCTCGGCAGCAAATACAGCAGGCGTGGCGATGCAGGAAAGGGCAAAACCAACAGCAACAACAAGGGAACGGCGCATCAAGGCTCCTTACGGAAAGGCATGGGCGCGACGCCCATCAGCTCCGCATCATCTGCCCCTCGATCGCCGCCCAACACCGCCGGAAGTCATAGCTCCGCGCGGGCGGCTTCCTGTTGCGCACGCTCGGCGATCATCGCCCGGTACTGGCGCGGTGCCATGCCGACTTCCGCTTTGAACTTGCGGGTGAAGGCGCTCTGGTCACTGAAGCCACAGGCCTGGCCGATGCTGGCCACGCTGTCCTCGCCGTGCAATAGATGCAATGCAATCTGGATGCGCAGGCGCGTCAGCACCTGCTGCGGAGTCATCTGAAACACCTTGCGGAACGAACGCTCCAGCTTGGACAGCGAGAAGCCGGTGATATCCAGCAGCGTCTGCATGCGCACGTTCTCTGCGTAATGCGTGTTGAGGTAATCCAACGCAAGTCGCAACGGCTCGTACTGCGACTCCAGTCCACCGCGCTGACCGAGGTCACGCGAGATACCGATCAAACCGACCACCTTGCCGTTCTCGACAATAGGGCGTTTGCAGGTCAGGCACCACCCCGGCTGCTGGTTGGGGAACAACTGCAGCTCCATCACGTTCTCGATCACCTCGCCGGCCAGTACCCGCGCGTCCTGCTCGGTATAGGCCTCGCTCATGCCAACCGGGTACAACTCGTCCGCCCGCTTGCCGATCGCGTCGTTGCGCGACTTCATCCCCAGCCGCTGCATCATCGTCATGTTGACGTGGGTGTAGCGCCCATCGATGTCTTTGGCGAAAAACAGCACGCTGGGAATGGCGTCGAACAGGGCTTCGATTTCGGCAGGGTCAATACGCATCGGGTCAGTCAGGCTGGCAGCGGGGGGCGTGCCCAGCCATTCTAGCCAGTGCTGCGCTGCCTGTAGTGCCGACCCATGGTCGGCAGGGGCATTACCGATAAAGCCAAACCTGTAGTGCCGACCCATGGTCGGCAGGTGCATTACCGGTAGCGCCCAATGC
>NZ_JBRREG010000029.1:0-48395 GCF_056760155.1 Stenotrophomonas sp. STEN022 | reverse complement strand
CGCGTGGCGGGGCGGGCCCCCCCGCCCTCCGCGGCGCCGTGCCCACCGCCCCGCCCCGCCCCCCCCCCCCCCCCCCCCACCACCACGGGGATATCGGGGGAGCCACTGCCGAGCATGGCTCAGCACTACGCTTGGCTCCCTCCCTTTGGCCGCAGGCCAAGGGGAGGGCCGGGGAGGGGTTGGCTGTTGAGGCTTTACCGGGAAGTCCTCTGCCGAGCATGGCTCGGCACTACAGGCCGCTCTCCCTTTTACGGGAGAGGGGTTGGGGTGAGGGCTGCTTTTGGGGCTTTACCGGTAAGGCCTCTGCCGAGCATGGCTCGGCACTACAGGCCGGATTTTTCTGCCGATGTTGCGCCGCAGAATGCGCTGGGCGAAATGCCCATGCTTTACTTGGATCGATCTAAATTTTCGGCAAAGTACTTCCGGGGATGCAGGTGGGGCCGCGCAGGGCGGGGCCATGCTGGCTGCAAACCACTGAAAACACTGCCGAGTAGCGCTTTCCACGGCCCAATGTTTGTTGCTTTTGTCCCGCTGGCTGCCGTCGTGACGGCTGTCGGGGCAGGTGCGGGGGCCAACCTGTTTTGCTGATGCCTGGCATCTCTCCCCCATCCCGTTCCCGGATGGGCTGGACATCAGCGGCCCGGCTTGTCCGGGCCAACTTCTGCCGTAGCTACATCGCCGCCGTACCGACCGACCCAAGGATCCAATGCATGAGCCGATCGCCATCCACTGCCCCTTCCCGCCGCCGCCCGTTGGCAACGGCTGCCTGCCTGCTGGCGCTGAGTTTCGCGCCGTTGCTGCAGGCAGCGCCGTCGGCTGCGCTGGAGCGCGAGGTCAATACCTTCATCGGCAGCAAGGATGACGGCAATACCTTCCCGGGCGCGTCGGCACCCTTCGGCCTGATCCAGGTCAGCCCGATCGGCAGCCATTACTCGGGCTGGCGCTATGACGATGAAAAGATCCGCGGCTTCGGTCATTCCTTCATCTCCGGTGCGGGCTGCTGGGAGCAGGGCGGTCAGGTCTCGGTATTGCCAGTGACCGGCAGCATCGGTCCCGGTGGTGACTTCGACACCAAGGACCCCAAGCGCTTCGACCACAAGAACTATGCCTCGGCCTATAGCCACGATGGCGAAGTCGGCCAGGCCGGCTACTACAAAGTCCGCCTGACCGATTACCGCGGCATCGACGTGGAAACCACCGCGCTGACCCGCGCCGCCGCCGAGCGCTACACCTTCAGCGCGGGCGTCCGCGAAGGCCAGGTGCTGGTCAACGTGGCCCAGGCCAACGAGCGCCATTCGGTGATCGGCAGCGTGATCGATGTTGTTGGCGATCGCGCGGTGGAAGGCAAGCTGGTCACCAAGAGTTTCTGCGGCGGCCACCAGTACACCACCTGGTTCCGCATCGAATTCGACCGCCCGTTCAAGGCGCACGGCACTTGGGGCGAAGCAGGCGGCCTGCCCGGCGCGCGCCACAGCATGGAAGGCGAGGCCAAGCCCAATGGTGCGTGGCTGAGCTTTGACCTGGCCGATGGCCGCAGCGTCACCGCCACCAGTGCGATCTCGCATGTGGATGCCGAAGGTGCGCGCAACAATTTGCGCAGCGATGGCATGCAGGGCGGCAAGCTGCTGGGCTTCGATCGCATGCGCGCGCTGTCGCAGGCGCAGTGGCGCGAACAGCTGGGCAGCGTCAAGGTTGAAGGTGCGAATGCCGATGACCGCACCGTGCTGTATACCGCGCTGTATCACGCGCTGCTGCAGCCGATGACTGGCAGCGATGCCGATGGCCGCTATCGTGGCTACGACGACGTCATCCACCGTGCCGATGGCTGGACCTACTACGAGTATTTCTCGCTGTGGGATACCTACCGCACGCAGAACCAGTGGTTGGCCCTGACCCGTCCGGAAGTTGCACGTGATATCGGCCGCAGCTTGTTGGCGATCAATGAGCAGGGCGGTTGGTTGCCGCGCTGGGGCTATGCGAATTTCGAAACCAATGTGATGACCGGTGACCCGGTGACGCCGTTCATGGTCGACCTGTGGCGCTTCGGTGCGCTCAAGGGCCGCGAGGCGGAAGCCTGGGGCGCGTTGCGCCGCAATGCCTTCGAGATGCCGCCGATCAATTCGCGCATGGCTGGCCGTTCCGGCAATGCCAGCTATCTCGCCAACGGTTATGTGGCCTATGACCGTGCCTTCCCGTCCAAGGGAATGGACGTTGATCCGCACCACGGCGGCTCGGCCACGTTGGAATACGCATTGGCCGATTGCGCGCTGGCGCAGATGGCTGATGGCCTGGGCCACGCCGACGATGCAGCAACCCTGCGCGCACGTGGTGGCAACTGGCACAAGGTGTGGGATGCGGATGTGCGCGATGCCGAAACCGGCTTCACTGGTTTCCCGCGTCCGCGCGACGAGAACGGCAAGTGGTATACGCCGGCCGATGGTCATTACAGCCCGCGTTCGCAACACGGCTTCCATGAAGGCACCGGCTGGCAGTACCAGTGGCTGGTCCAGCAGGACGTGCCCGGCATGCTGCAGGCCATGCATGGCCGCGAACAGGCCGGCAAGCGTCTGGATGCGTTCTTCGCCTATGACGCGCTGCTGCAGTCACCGCTGACCGCTGCACGCAAGGAATGGGTGGTTGGCCCGTACAGCTACTACAACCAGTACCGCTACAACCCGAACAACGAGCCTGACCTGCATTCGCCGTGGATGTATACGCTGATCGGCCAGCCCTGGAAGACCGCCACCGTGGTTCGCGCGGCGCAGCAGCTGTTCACCAATGCGCCAAACGGCGTCACCGGCAATGACGATCTTGGCACGATGTCGGCCTGGTACCTGTTCAGTGCGCTGGGCCTGTACCCGGCAGTGCCGGGCAGTGGCCAGTTCCTGCTGCATGCGCCGCGCTACAGCAAGGCCGAGATCACTCTGGGCAATGGCCGCACGCTGCGCCTGCAGGCGCCGGGCGCCGATCCGCGCAGCCTGCAGTACATCCAGAGCGTGCAGGTTGATGGCAAGCCGCAGCCGGCGGTGTGGCTGGATTGGCAGCGCCTGCAGCAGGGCGGCGATGTGCGCTTCACCCTCGGTGCGCAGGCACCGGAGCAGGGCTGGGGCACCGCACAGGCGGACCTGCCGGTGTCGTACTGCGCCACCCCGGGCAGCGCCCAGCCGTGAGCTCGGGCAGCGCCAAGGCCGGTAAGAAGGACACGGGCAGCGCAAGCGCTGGCTGTGATCCTTTAGGCTTGGCGCATCCCGGAACCGCAGCGGAAATGATGAAAGACACTTCTACCGGCGCCAAGGGCGCACGCAAGGCCGGCCAACGCGCGGTCACCGTCACCGACATCGCACAGGCGGTGGGCGTGTCGCGGGCGACTGTGTCGCTGGTGCTGCGCGGCAGCCCCCTGGTCAATGTTGACACCCGCGCCAAGGTCGAGGCGGAGCTGCGCAAGCAGCGTTATGTGTACAACCGCACCGCTGCCAACCTGCGTCGGCGTACTTCATCGTCGATCGCGCTGGTGATCAATGATCTGTCCAACCCGTTCTTCGCCGAGTTTGCTTCCGGCGTGGACGAAGCATTGGGTGGCAAGGGCTTCGTGACCCTGCTTGGCAGCACCGGCGAATCACCGCAGCGACAGCAGGCGGTGTTGAGCACGCTGATGGAGCACACGCCGACCGGCTTCATCCTGTCGCCGGCCGAAGGCAGCGATGCCGAAGAGCTGCGCCATGTATTGGGCGCGCACGCCAACGTGCTGCTGTTCAACCGTGAATTGGCCGGCGCGGACTGGGATTTTCTCACCCTCGACAACCAGCACGGCGCGTACATGGCGACCCGTCACCTGATCGAACGCGGCCATCGTGATATCGCCTTCTTTGGCGGGCATGGGGCATCCAGTTCCTGCGCGCAGCGTCGTTTGGGTTACCAGCAGGCATTGAGTGAAGCGGGCTTGCCCATCCATGCGGACTGGTTGATCGAGTCCGCACCCAATCGTCTGGAAGCCGCTGCACGTACCGGCGAATTGTTCGAAAGCGCACAGCGTCCCAGCGCGGCGGTCTGTTACAACGACACGGTTGCATTGGGCCTGATGCTTGGCCTGACCTCGCGTGGCATACGCCCGGGTGGTGACTTCGCCGTTACCGGCTTCGACGATATCTCCGAGGCTGCGGTCGCGGTGCCGCCGTTGACCACGCTGACCGCAGATCCACGCGAACGTGGCCGGCAGGCTGCAGCCTTGTTGCTGCAGCGCCTGGACAACCCCGACGCAGCACCGATGCGTACCGTCGCACCGGTGCAGCTGCGGATCCGCGAAAGCAGTGCAGCAAGACCAAGCTGACTCCTCAACCCCATATCCCGATTACCGTATCCAGGCAGCCCACATGCACATACCAACATCGCCGTCATCTACATCAAGCCAGTCGGCGCCCGTGGTCAATACGCGTGTGGCGATGGCGGTGGCGACCACCATCTTCTTCATGTGGGGCTTCCTGACCTGCCTCAACGACATCCTGATTCCGCACCTGAAGTCGGTATTCGAACTGAACTACACCCAGGCGATGCTGGTGCAGTTCACCTTCTTCGGTGCCTACTTCCTGATGTCCTTGCCAGCCGGTCGGCTGGTTGCGCGGCTGGGTTACAAGCAGGGCATCGTCGCCGGTCTGGTCATTGCCGGCATCGGTGCGCTTGGCTTCTGGCCGGCGGCTGAGCTGCGCGTCTATGGCGCCTTCCTGGCCGCCCTGTTCGTGCTGGCTACCGGCATCACCGTGCTGCAGGTAGCGGCCAATCCCTATGTCGCGCTGCTTGGCCCGGAGCGCACCAGTTCCAGCCGCTTGACGCTGGCACAGGCCTTGAACTCGCTGGGCACCGCGATCGCGCCGATCTTTGGCGGCATGTTGATCCTGGGCAACACGGTGAAGAGTGCCGAAGAGCTGACCGCGTTGCCGCTGGCTGACCAGTTGGCCTACCGCGCGCAGGAAGCGCAGTCGGTGCAGGGGCCGTATCTCGGCCTGGCAGTGGCCCTGTTCCTGCTGGCGCTGTTCGTGTTCCTGTTCCGGCTGCCGTCGCTGAGCGAGAACAGCGAACAGGCCGACAGCGCACGCCACAGCTATGGCGATGCGCTGCGCCACAAGCACCTGCTGTTCGGCGTGCTGGGCATCTTCTTCTATGTGGGTGCCGAGGTCTCGATCGGCAGCTTCCTGGTCAACTACCTGTCGCAGCCCAACATCGGCGGCTTCAGTGAGCAGCAGGCCACGCACTACGTGTCGCTGTACTGGACCATGGCGATGATCGGCCGCTTTGCCGGGTCGCTGCTGCTGGTGCGCTTTTCGCCGCGCAAGCTGCTGGCACTGTTCGCGTTGATCAATGTGGGCTTGCTGGCACTGACCATGGCCAGCGAAGGCCAGGTGGCCTTGTACTCGATCGTGGCGATCGGCCTGTTCAACTCGATCATGTTCCCGACCATCTTCGCGCTCGGCATCGAACGCCTGGGGCCGTTGACCAACAAGGCATCCAGTCTGCTGATCATGGCCATTGTCGGCGGCGCGGTGGTGCCGTTCCTGCAGGGCGTGCTGGCCGACCGCATCGGCGTCCACCATTCATTCGTACTGCCGTTGCTGTGCTACGGCTACATCATTTTCTACGGGCTGGTCGGTTCGCGTACCAGCACCGGCGTCACCCAACAGGACTAAGGCCAGATGGGCAAGATTGTTTGTTTCGGCGAGATTTTGATCGATCTATTAGCGCAGCCACCGGCCTCGGCGGAGACCCCGCGCGCCTTCCTGCAGTACGCTGGCGGTGCCCCCGCCAACGTCGCAGTGGCGGCCGCGCGGTTGGGTGCCAGCAGCCATTTCGCCGGCATGCTGGGCCGCGACATGTTCGGTGACTTCCTGTTGGAGAGCCTGCAGCAGGCCGGGGTCGAGACCGACTGCATCGTGCGTACCGACGCAGCCAAGACCGCGCTGGCCTTCGTCGCGCTGGACGCGCATGGCGAGCGCAGCTTCAGCTTCTACCGGCCGCCGGCGGCTGACCTGCTGTTCCGCGCCGAGCACTACCTGCCGGCCTGCTTCGACGGCACGGCCTGCTTCCACGTCTGCTCCAACAGCCTGACCGAAGCGGACATCGCTGCGGCGACCTTCGCCGGCATGGAGCGCGCGCGCGCTGCTGGCGCGGTGGTCAGCCTGGATCTGAACCTGCGCCCGGCGCTGTGGCCGGCGGGTGTCGATCCCTCGCCGCGCCTGTGGCAGGCCTTGGAGCGCGCCGACCTGATCAAGCTCTCGCGCGAAGAGCTCGATTACCTGGCCGCGCCACTGGGCGCCGACGGTGATGCGCAGGTACTGCGCCGTCTGTTGGCTGCGCAGGCACGCTGGGTGATCGTCACCGACGGTGCAGGCACGCTGCGCTGGTATACCCGGCATGGGGAGGGCGAGGTGCCGAGCTTCCGTGTTCAGGCGGTGGATACCACCGCTGCCGGTGACGCCTTTGTCGGCGGCGTGCTGGTCGGGCTGGTTGAGCGTGGTGGCGCAGGCGCCGGTTTTGTCGCGTTCTGCCAGACCCCGAATGCAATCAATGGCACGCTGCGCTTTGCTGCCGCGGTAGGTGCCCTGGCGGTAACCCGCAAGGGTGCATTCGCGGCAATGCCCGCCTTGAGTGAAGTACAGCAGCTGCTGCAGCAACAGGAAGCCATCGCATGACCACTACGCCCGATTTCCGTTCCCCGGCCTTCCTGCGCGCGCATATCGCCGACACGATGGCCTTCTATCATCCGCATTGCATCGATGCGGATGGCGGTTTCTTCCACTACTACCGGGACGACGGCAGCATCTACGATCGCAGCCATCGCCACCTGGTCAGCAGCACCCGCTTCGTCTTCAACTACGCGATGGCTTATCGCGAGTACGGCAATGCGGAGTATCTGGATGCGGTGAAGCACGGCGTGCGCTACCTGCGCGAGGTGCACCGCAATCCGGCCACCGGCGGCTACGCCTGGACCCTGTGCGATGGCAAGGTCGAGGACGACATGAACCACTGCTATGGCGTGGCCTTCGTGCTGCTGGCCTACAGCTGTGCGCTGAAGGCCGGCATCGAGCAGGGTCGGGAGTGGATGGACGAGACCTGGCAGCTGCTCGAGCGCCACTTCTGGGAGCCGCAGCACGGCCTGTACCGCGACGAAGCCGACGCCAACTGGAACTTCACTGGTTACCGCGGCCAGAACGCCAACATGCATATGTGCGAAGCCATGCTGGCCGCGTTCGAGGCCAGTGGCGAACAGCGTTACCTGCAGCGCGCCTTGCAGCTGGCCGACAACATGACCCGCCGGCAGGCGGCCAAGGCTGGTGGCCTGGTCTGGGAACACTACGACATCGATTGGAACATCGATTGGAACTACAACCTGGACAATCCCAAGCACCTGTTCCGTCCGTGGGGGTTCCAGCCCGGTCACCAGACCGAATGGGCCAAGTTGCTGATGATCCTCGATCGCCACGTCGATGCCGATTGGCTGGTGCCGACTGCGCGGCATCTGTTCGATACCTCGATGGCGCGCTCCTGGGACGAAGCGCGCGGCGGCCTGTATTACGGCTTTGCACCGGAATCGCGCCGTCAGCCCAACATGGATGGCGCGGCGATTGGTGGCGACAGCTTCGTCTGCGACGACGACAAGTATTTCTGGGTGCAGGCCGAGTCGTTGGCCGCAGCCGCACTGCTGGCCAAGCGCACCGGTGATGCCGGCTACTGGGAGTGGTACGACCGGCTGTGGGCGTACTCGTGGCAGTACTTCGTCGATCATCGTTTCGGCGCGTGGTTCCGCATCCTCGACGCCGACAACCGCAAATACGACGACGAGAAGAGCCCGGCCGGCAAGACCGATTACCACACGATGGGTGCCTGCCACGAAGTGTTGAATGTGGTGCGCGAAAGCTGATCAACAGCATTCGTGTCGCTTCAGTCGTCATCCCCGCCAAGGCGGGGACCGCTCCGGCGCTTGGCTTCAGTAGCGAATTGCAGGGCAAGCGTAGTTTCGGATTTTTGTTGATGGTGGTTTGATCGCCAGTGGTACTCGGTAAGGCAAACCGGAAGCAGCACCAGGGAGGAGATGGCATGCAGCAAGCGCATTCGAAGTTTGGATCGATACAAATTCTCGCTCAACGCGCATGCCGTGGCCTGTTGCTGTGCGCGTTGTCGCTGGCTACCAGTGCAGCCGTGGCCGCGCCATTGCAGGCGCAATGGAGCTTCCGTCTGCTGCCGGGCGATTCGCAGCTACAGGCACATCCGGGCATGGATGCGTGGAAGCCAGCGACGGTGCCGGGCAGCGTGCATACCGATCTGATGGCTGCTGGCTTGATCAGCGATCCCTACGTGGGCGCGGCCGAGGCGGGTCTGCAGTGGATCGGACTCGCTGACTGGGAATACCGCGCCCGCTTCGACGTGGATGCAGCAAGTCTGGCACGGCCGCATGCGGAGCTGCGCTTCGATGGCCTGGACACCTTCGCCGAAGTCCGCCTCAACGGCGAGCCGCTGCTGAAGGCCGACAACGCGCACCGCACCTGGCGTGCACGCGTGGATGGCCGCCTGCGCGCGCAGGGCAATGAGCTGCAGATCGTGTTCCGCTCGCCCATCCGCACCTTGCTGCCGCAGGTGCAGGCGATGCCGCACAAGATCGCCGGCAACTATCCGTCGCCCTACGGGGATGAGCCCAAGGACGCGATGGTGGGCAACTTCGTACGCAAGCCGGCCTACCACTTCGGTTGGGATTGGGGTCCGCGCTATGTCACTGCCGGTGTATGGCGACAGGTGCACCTGGACAGCTGGGATCAGCAGCGCATCACCGATCTGGCAGTACGCACTGATGCGTTGGATGCGGACAAGGCACGCTTGAGCGTGCTGCTGCAGGTGGAGCAGGCGGACAAGGCCGGCACCCAGCAGGTCGTCATCGACGTGCGTGACCCGGACGGAAAGACGGTTGCACAGATCAAGCGCGATGTCGCATTGGCGCCTGGCGAGAACAACCTGTCGCTGCCACTGCAGATCGACAAGCCGCGGCGCTGGTGGCCGGTGGGCTACGGCGCGCAGGATCGTTACACCGTGCAGGCGCGGCTGGGTGAGGGCAAGCAGGACGCGCTGACGTCCAGCATCCGCATCGGCCTGCGCACCGTGCAGCTGCAGCGCGAACAGGACAAGGATGGCGGGCAGGGCTTCGGCTTTGTCATCAACGGCGTGCCGGTATTCGCCAAGGGGGCGAATGTCATTCCGTTTGATGCCTTCCCGGCACGGGTGACGCGCGAGCGTCTACGCCGCGACCTGCAGGCCGCACGCGATGCCAACATGAACATGCTGCGCAACTGGGGCGGCGGCTACTACGAAGACGATGCCTTCTTCGACATCGCCGATGAGCTCGGTTTGCTGGTGTGGCAGGACTTCATGTTCGGCGGCGGCATGCAACCGGGCTATGACCCTGCGTTCCGCGCCAACGTCGTTGCCGAAGCACGCGACAACATCCGTCGCCTGCGGCACCACCCCAGCATCGTGCTGTGGTGTGGCAACAACGAAGAAGAAACCGCGTGGAAGGATTGGGGCCACGGCAAGACCCTGAAGGAGGCCGACCCGGTGTTCGCCGAGAAGGTCTGGCAGGGCTATGTGGACCTGTTCGGCAAGGACCTGCGCAGCGTCGTCGCCGAGGAAGGCCTGGGCGTGCCGTACTGGGCCAGTTCGCCCAGCAATGACCTGGACACAAAGGCCAATGACTCGCGTCGTGGTGACAAGCACTACTGGGAAGTCTGGGGCAACCCGGCGTTGCCGCCGACGGCCTACCTGAAGGAAACCCCGCGCTTCATGTCCGAGTATGGCCTGCAGGCCTGGCCGCAGCTGTCGACCATCAACGCCTTCGCCACGCCGGAAGAACAGCGGGTGGATGGGCCGGTGATCGAGGCGCACCAGAAGTTCCTGGATGGCAAGGGCAATGAGCGTCTGCTGCACTACATCGAGATGGAATTCGGCACGCCGAGCTCGTTCCCTGATTTCGTCTACCTGAGCCAGATGATGCAGGCCGAGGGCATCGAGCTGGCCGCGTTGCACCATCGCGCCTCGCGGCCGTACACGATGGGTTCGCTGTACTGGCAGCTCAACGACGTGTGGCCGGGTGCCTCCTGGTCCAGCGTCGATTACTTCGGCAACTGGAAAGCACTGAACTTCCATGCGCGGCGCTTCTTCGCCGAGGTGGCGGTGGCCGCGTTGCGCGATGAAGGCAGTACCCGGTTCAGTCTGCTCAACGACGGCCGTGCAGCACTGCAGGGGCAGTGGCGTGTGCGCCTGCTGGATTTCGATGGGCGGGAGCTGCAGCAGCAGCGCAGGCCGATCAGCTTGCCCGCACTGTCGGCCACCGAGGCCGCACGCTTCAGCGACGCCGAGCTGCTGCAGGGCGCAGACCCCAGTCGCAGCGTCGCTGTCTTCGAGCTGCTGCGTGGCGATGCAGTAGTGGCACAGCGCCTCGTCTATTTCGTCGCCGCCAAGCAGCAAGCCTTGCAGCCGGCACAGCTGCACAGTGAGCTGCGCGCTGAAGGCAATCACTACCTGCTGCAGCTGCATGCCGAAAAACTGGTCCGCGGCATCTGGATCGGCTTCAACAATGCCGATGCCAGCGTCGAGGACAACGCCTTTGACCTGCTGCCCGGCCAGACCCGCACGCTGGTCGTGCGCAGCACCGCACCGCTTTCCACCCTGCGCACAGCCCTGCACCTGCAGACGCTGGGCGACACCCTGCAGTCCCGTCCCGTTGCATCGCAAGACAACGCTTCCGTCGAGAGGATCCACTGATGACCCGTTCCCTGCGCACCGCCCCCCTGGTCGCCGCGCTGATGCTGGCGCTTTCCGCCTGCAGCCAGCAGGCCGCTGCTCCCGCCACTACCCCGGCTGCACCGGCCGCAGCTGCTGCACCAGCCGACGCCGCGCTTCCGACCGTCGATGACGCCGAAGCCGCACGCATGGCCGAGCAGGTCCGTGAAGCCACCCGCCACGCCTGGCAGGGTTACATGCAGTACGCCAAGGGCCACGACGATCTGAAGCCGCTCAGCGGCCAGCCGCGCGACTGGTATCCCAAGCCGCTGCTGATGTCGCCGGTCGACGCACTGGACACGCTGCTGCTGCTCGGCCTGGACAAGGAAGCCAACGAAGCACGTGAGCTGATCGTCACCCAGCTGTCCTTTGACCAGGACATGGACGTGCAGAACTTCGAGGTCACCATCCGCCTGCTCGGTGGCCTGTTGTCGGCCTACCAGATGACCAACGACGAGCGCCTGCTCAAGCTCGCCGATGACCTGGGTACGCGCCTGTCGCCGGTGTTCGACAGCCCGACCGGCCTGCCGTACACCCACGTCAACCTGCACACCGGCAAGACCAGCGGCAAGATCAGCAACCCGGCCGAAACCGGCACGCTGCTGCTGGAGTTCGGCACCCTGGCCAAGCTCACCGGCAAGCAGGCGTACTACGACAAGGCCAAGCGCGCGCTGGTGGAGACCCACAAGCGTCGCTCCAAGATCGGCCTGGTCGGCCTGAACATCAACGTCGAGACCGGCGAGTGGACCAACAAGGACGCCTCGATCGCCGGTGGCATCGACTCGTACTACGAGTACCTGCTCAAGTGCTGGAAGCTGTTCGGCGACGAAGACTGCAAGAAGATGTGGGACGAGAGCATCGGCCCGATCAATCAGTACCTGGCCGACGAAGTGCGTGAAGGCGAGCTGTGGTACGGCCACGCCGACATGGACACCGGTGCCCGCACCTCTACCACGTATGGTGCGCTGGACGCGTTCATGCCGGGCCTGCTGGCCCTGGGCGGCGACCTGGACCGCGCCAAGCGCCTGCAGGAATCCAACCTGAAGATGTGGCGCCTGCATGACATCGAGCCGGAGTCGCTGGACTACGCCAAGATGGAAGTGCGCTCGCCGAGCTACGCGCTGCGCCCGGAGATCGTCGAGTCGGCTTACTACCTGCACCACTACACCGGTGACGCGCGCTACCGCGGCATGGGCAAGGAGTTCTTCGATGACTTCGTGCGTTACACCCGCACCGATCATGGCTTCGCCGCGCTGAAGGATGTCCGCAGCAAGGAGAAGGACGACTCGATGGAGAGCTTCCTGTTCGCCGAGACGTTCAAGTACTACTACCTGCTGTTCGCCCCGGCCAAGACCCTGGACTTCGAAGGCGTGGTCTTCAACACCGAAGCCCACCCGCTGCGCCGTACCTGGTAAGGCCAATCAGTTGCAATGCTTGAGCCCCTCTCCCGCACGCGGGGTAAGAGGGGCAGTTTGCGAACCACCGGTTCGCTGCTCCCTCGAACGCCCATGCGCCGGCGCCAGGGCCGGGGCGCGGAGCGGGGGGTGGGGTGAGGGGGGCTGGGGGCCTTGGGCGTCCTCCCCCTTGGTTGCCACGGCGGAAAGGCTAGGCGTCGCCAGACTGCCCCAATCCGCTCAATCGCCCGCAGCCCATCACAAGCCAACCGTAAGACCACGCTAAACTCCGCCACAACACGGACCATGGCGGGGGCCGATGGAGCTGTCTTCCATCCTGATCATCGACGACGACGCAGCTTCGCTGGCGAGGCTGGCCCGGCTCGTGTCTGAATTACTGGTCGAGCAAGCGCCGCAGATCCACACGGCCGACAATCTCGGCAACGCCCGTGAACTGTTGCAGACCCGTCACGTCGACCTGGCCCTGGTGGACATGCAACTGCCCGACGGCACCGGCGTCGAACTGATCGGCTGGATGCAGCAGCACGTGCCGCAGCTGCAGGCGGTGATTGTGTCCGCGTTCGCCGAAGAGGAAGCCATTTTCGCCGCGCTGCGCGCAGGCGCCGTCGGCTACCTGCTCAAAGACCGCGACGACATCGAGCTGAGCATCGCGCTGCGCAGCCTGCAACGTGGTGGCGCACCGATCGACCCGATGATCGCCCGGCGCATTCTGGCCTTGCTACCGCCTGTGCAGGCACCGGTCGTTGCACCAGCAGCGCCAAGCGTGCACCTGTCCGAGCGCGAACTCGGCATTCTCACTCACGTCGCACAGGGCTATGGCAATCGCGAGATCGCCGAGCTTCTGGGGCTGTCACGGCTGACCATCGACGCGCACACCCGCAACATCTATCGCAAGCTTGCGGTAGGTTCGCGGACTGCGGCGGTCTACGAAGCGCGTGCGATGGGACTGCTGCCTTGATTCGCTGGTTGCTGCTGGTGTTGTTATTCACATGCATGGCCAGCGCCAACGCGCAGACAGTGGACATCACCCGCATCACTGACGCCGAGGCGGTGCGCGCCGACTGGCAATCGGCAGCGCCTCCCGCGCAGGGCTGGGTGCCGGTTTCTCTGGCTGACCAGTGGCAGACCCGCTGGCCCGATCACGATGGCGTGGTCTGGTATCGGTTGCGTTGGCAGCAAGGCGATGCCAATCAAGCGACGGGTCTGTTGCTGGACTACACCTGCATGGCAGCTGCGGTCTATCTCAACGGCAGCCTGATCGATCGTGATCCATCCCTGGTCGAGCCGCTCTCACGCAGCTGGCATGTGCCGCGCTATTTTCTGTTGCAGTCGCCGTTGCTGAAACAGGGCGAGAACGAACTGCTGGTGCGGGTGTCGGGCCTGGCTGCATACCAACCTTCGCTGGGTGTGGTGGACGTGGGCGATCCGCAGGCCTTGCAGGCACGCTTCAGCAAGGAGGTTTTCGTCCGCCATGACCTGCAGGTTCTGGACAGCGCGATCGGCTTCGTGCTGGCGGCGGTGATCGGCCTGTTCTGGCTGCTGCGGCGCAAGGAGTCGATGTACGGTTGGTACGCCTTGAGCGCGGTGTTCGGACGCTTGTACGACAGCAATTTCTTTGCCAGCAGCCCCTGGCCGTTCGCCACCACCGATGGTTGGCAGGCCTTTATCGGTGCCTGCTACGTCGCAGCGGCTGCAGCGCACACGATTTTCCTGCTGCGCTTCTGCGAGCGCCGCTGGCCGCGACTGGAGCGTGTGCTGGTTGCCATTGCTATGCTGGTGATGGCGGGCGCCTTGTTGGTGCCGCAGTGGATGGGGCCGAACCGCAACTTCTATCTGGTGCCGACCATCGCCTTCCTGTACGTGGTGTCGTTCACCTTCATGGGCTATGCGCTGCGTAGTGGTCGTCGCGACTATCAGGTGCTGGCGCTGTGCATCATCCTGCCGATTGCGGTGTCGCTACACGACCTGGGTGTGTACATGGGTTGGTATGGCGGCGTCAGCTACCTCGGTTCATTCACCTCGCCGCTGATGTTGCTCGGCATGGGCTTCGTGCTCGCGTACCGTTTCGCCAACACCATGCAACGGGTCGAAGGCTTCAACGAAGAGCTGCGTCATGAGGTGCAACAGGCGACCGCGCAGCTCGCCGATACCCTGCAGCAACAGCATGCGCTGGAACTTGCCCACAGCCGTGCTGGCGAGCGTCTGCAGTTGGTACGAGACCTGCACGATGGTTTCGGTGGCACCTTGGTGGGTGCCATCGCACGCTTGGAGCAGGCGCCGGAAGACATGCCGCGACAGAAGGTAATCGGCGTGCTGCGCGAAATGCGTGATGACCTGCGTCTGGTCATCGACAGCACTGCGCGTGAGCACGGCGATCTTGCCGAGTTGCTGGTGCCGCTACGGCACCGTGCAAGCGGTCTGCTGGACGCGGCCGATATCCAGGCATATTGGCACCTGCATGATATCCAGGGCGTGGAGCTTGGAGCCTCGCGCAGCCTGGATCTGCTGCGGCTGCTGCAGGAAGGTTTGACCAATGTGTTCAAGCACAGCCGTGCACAGCGTGTGGATGTCCATCTGCAACGACATGGCGAGCAGCTTCAGCTGCATATCGATGACGATGGCATCGGTATTGGCGATGTTGGCGTGGGTGCTGCCAGCGGCGCAGGGCTGATCAGCATGCAACTGCGTGCACACCGGCTGGGCGGGGTGCTGCACATCGGTCAGCGTGAGGGCGCCCCTGGCACCCGTATGGCGCTAGTGCTGCCGCTGCGGGGTTAGCTGCCGCAACGCCGCAGGCAGAGGCCTTTGTCGGTGCCTACCTGATTTCGTGGATAGGCGGGATGTCATGGTCCGGCCTAGCGTGTGCTCTTGGCGGGATCGGGGCAGCAATCACATGCGTGGCGGCGCGCTATCTGTGTTCAATTCTTGGTCTTTGCGGGCAGCGATGGCTGGCTTGCCCGTGTCGCCGGATGTATAGCGTGGCAGCCGTCGCGGTGCGGATCGAGAAGCGGTGGGACGCGCCAGTACTTGGTGCCAGCGTGACCGCGAAATCCTGGCGTTGCGGTGTCTGCAATGGAGCATGGATCGTGCATGACGCTGGGCTGCGTCGCGAGGTTGAACTATCCATTGCCAGTTCGGCGTGGCATGTCGTCATCCGCGAGCAGCAGATAATGCAGGTGCAGGTGCTGCATATGGTGCGCTGAGTGGTTGAAGGGCAGGCTCAACCCCGCGATGGCGCCAACGAATGCCGGGCGCTGGTGATCGTGGTTTAAACCTTTTCGTCGTTTCGAGCATCCAAGACTGGAGTCGGTAATCGCGGTGGTCGCGATTCGACCTACCCAAGCCAGTCACGACCGGAGCGAGACGATGCGATGTGCAAGCCCCCGAAACCTGCTGTGCCTGGTGGCGTTTCTGTGTGTACTTCCCTTCCAGTTGGCTGCAGCCACGCTGGATGCTGCCAATGATGCGACGCGTCGTTTCATTGCCAGCACGATGGTGGAGAGAGGCATTCCGGGGCTGCAGGTTGCGGTGATCAAGGACGGCAAGGTGGTGTTCTCCGAGGCGCAGGGCCTGGCCAATCTGGAATACAAGGTTGCAGCTACTCGCACCACCTTATTTCCGATCAACTCGGCGACCAAGGCGTTTACCGGTGTAGCAGTGATGCAGCTGGTCGAAGCCGGGAAGGTCGATCTGGATGCACCCATCTCAACCTATCTGCAGCAACTGCCCGCTGCATGGAGGGGGATTCGGGTACGTCAGCTGCTTGCGCATACCTCCGGCTTGCCGGATATCGTCAATGCTCAGGGGCTGATTGGTGGTGGCTCCGAGGCGCAGGCCTGGAAGCTGGTTGAGCAACTTCCGATGCAGGCCCTGCCGGGTGAGCAGTTCGCCTACAACCAGACCAACTACGGCTTGCTCGCCAGAATCATTGGCCAGCGCAGTGGCAAGCCCTACGAGGATCATCTGGTGGACAGTCAGTTCAATGTTCTGGGCATGAACCATGTTGGTTTCGGTGGCAGCTACGATGTGCTACCGAATGCGGCCACCATGTACAGCTTCTTCCCCCGCAGCAGCGATGCCGCCGATGCACCAAAGCGCCTGTCACGTTGGTTTTACGACATGCCGCAAGGCCTGTGGGCTGGTGGCGGTATCCAGACCACCGCTGATGATCTGGCACAGTGGTTGGCAGCCTTGTTGCAGCAGCGCGTGCTGCGCGCAGATAGTCTTGCGCGAATGTGGACGCCAGAGCGTTTGAATAATGGCAACGAAGGTGATTGGGCCGCAGGCTGGCCAGTATCCGGTCCGGTGGGGAAGCGACAGGTCAGCAGCTTTGGTGGCGCACGTGCGGCGTTCGTGGTCTATCCGGACGAAGGCCTGGCGGTGGTCGTGTTGACCAATCTTGTCGGTGCCAACCCGCAGCAGTTCACCGGTCAGATTGCCGATTTCTACCGTTAGCAGCGTAGTGCCGAGCCATGCTCGGCAGAGGCTTTCCAAGCAATGCCCTGTAATACCGAGCCATGCTCGGCAGGAGGCTTTGCCGGTAACGCTCCAGCCGAGCATGGCTCGGCTCTACCGGGATCATGTGCACTGTCAGTTTCGCGGCTTACGCCGCTCCCACAAACCCCAACAGCCCTCAATACAGATCCATCGGGTCCACATCCAGCGACCAGCGCACACGGCGCGCCTGCGGCAGACCATAGGCCTGCGCCATCAAGCCATCCAGCGCTGAATGCAACGGACGCCGTTGCCCAGCCGACAACAACAACTGCGTGCGTTGGAAACCTGCACGGCGCGGCATCGGTGCCGGCATCGGTCCAAAGCGCTCAAGGTCGTTCTGTTTGGGAAGCAGTTGCTTGAGCGCGGCGAGGAATTCATTGGCCTGCTCCACCTGCTTTGCCTCGGCACGCAGCATGGCCATGTGTGCGAATGGGGGAAACCCAGCAGCCTCACGCTGCAGCAGTTCGGCGTCGGCAAAGGCGTGGTAGCCGCCGTTGACCAGCGTATGCAGCAGCGCATTGTCCGGATGATGCGTCTGCAGCCAGACCTCGCCGGTGCGCTCGGCGCGACCGGCTCGGCCGGCGACCTGGATCAACTGCTGCGCCAGTTTTTCACTGGCGCGGAAGTCGGCCGAAAACAGGCCTTCATCGATGCCGACCACGACCACCAGGGTCAACTTCGGCAGATCGTGGCCCTTGGCCAGGATCTGCGTGCCGACCAGGATGCCGGGTTGATCGCCCAGCGTCGCCAGTGTCTGTTCCAGTGCATCGCGGCGAGCGGTGGTGCTGCGGTCGATGCGCAGCACCGGGTAATCCGGGAACAACTGCAGCAGGCGTTCTTCCAGGCGCTCGGTGCCAATGCCTTGTGGTTGCAGTGCAAGACTGGCGCAGTCCGGACAAGCCAATGGAACCGGTTGGCGCGCGCCGCAATGATGGCACTGCAGGCGGCGGCCCCCACCGTGCACGGTCATCGGTGTCTTGTGCAGCGGTGTGCTGCAGCGGTTGCACGGAGCGGTCCAGCCGCAGTCATGGCAGAGCAGCACCGGCGCATAGCCGCGCCGGTTCTTGAACACCAGGACCTGACTGCCGGCTTTCAGATGCTGCTCGATACCAACCAGCACTTCCGGTGATAAACCGTCCTGCAGCGGCCGCTTGCGTACGTCGAATACGCGCACGCCCGGTGGCTTGGCATCACCGGCACGTTGCTGCAGGCGCAGGTGCGTGTAGCGACCGCTGCGTGCGTTGTGCAGGGATTCCAATGATGGCGTCGCACTGCCCAGCACCACCGGCACATTCAGTGCCTTGCCGCGCACCATCGCGAAATCCCTTGCGTGGTAACGGATGCCGTCCTGCTGCTTGTAGCTGCCGTCGTGCTCTTCGTCGATGACGATCAAGCCGGCCTGCGGCAGTGGCGTGAAGATTGCCGAACGGGTACCGACGATCACCCGTGCTTCACCGCGCGAGGCGGCGGCCCAGACGCGTGCACGTTCGTTGTCGTTCAAGCCCGAATGCAGCGCATGCACCGGAATCCCCAAGCGGCTGCGGAAGCGGTGCAGGGTCTGCGGGGTCAGGCCGATTTCCGGTACCAGCACCAGCGCCTGCTTGCCCTGTTGCAGGCAATGGCAGATGGCCTGCAGGTAGACCTCGGTCTTGCCGCTGCCGGTGACGCCGTCGAGCAGGAAGGGCTGGAAACCCGCGGCTGCCTGCAGCGCGTCGATCGCTTCTTGCTGCTGCGGGTTCGGTACCGGGCCGGCGACGATGCGCGGTTGCGGAATCACCGCCGCCACTTCGATGCGCTGCGCATGCTCGCGCTTGAGCAGCGCGCGGGCGGCGCTGCGCCAGTCGTCCAGCTGATCGTCCAGCAGGTCTTCATTGACCGTGCCCTCCAGCAGCAGCGTGGCCAGACGTTGCGGGCGGGTACCGCTGCGCAGGCGGTCGTAACCGGCGCGACCGGCCTCGGTCAGTTCCCAGGCCCAGCCGTGGGTGTCGGGCAGCGGCTCGCCGCGCCGCAGCGGTGCCGGCAACGCGGTGGCGATCACCTCGCCCAGTGGGGCATGGGTATAGCGCGCCAGCCAGCGCAGCGAGGCGCTGAGTTCGCCCTGCAGCAGCGCGGCCTCATCCAGCCATTGCAGGGCCGGACGCAAGGCCGCCGGGTCATCGCTGTGGCCGATGGCCTCGACCACCCCGACCAGCTCGCGTGGACCGAATGGCACCCGCAACCGACGTCCCACATCGCTGGCCTCGGGCGCGGGGGCGCCGGCCGGGGGCAGGTAGTCGAACAGCTGTGGCAGGGGCACCGGTAGGGCGAGGCGCAGGGTGGGGCAGTCAGGCATGGGCCAAGTTTAGCCGCAGCCGAAGGTTTGGCTGTCGCCATTCACCCGCGTCCAGATGCTGTGAAGTCCTGCATAAATGCGGCGTAAACGCTGGCTGCGCTTGGAGATTTATTGTTATCCACACATCCTGTGGATAACTCTGTGGGTGAGTAAAGTGCTCCACGCGTTCAGGGCGATGGAGCAAGCCTTTGGGTCAACTTGGTCAAAAAATAGCCACATCAATTATTCAATCAAAATCAATAAGTTATCCGTGAAACAAAAAAGAAATACAGTCTCACGGCGGCTTGCTTGAGTCGCTTGTCATAGCGTATTGACGCTGTGCACAAGTTGTTGCAGAGGCTTGCAGAATCGGTCCAGTGATGACTTGGGGCGTCGGCAGCAGGGTGTGCGCTCGGTATCATCACGGCATGACGGAGTTCACATGATGGCTGCACCAGCCCCTCTTTCGCCGGCCGCAGCCAATGCTCTGTCCGCCTTTTTGCGCGGGGTGGAACGCCGCGCCCTGGTCGTTGCTGAATTGCAGGCCGGCGATGCCGCCGTCGGCGAGCGTGCGGTGGCCGTGGCCATGCGTGCCTTTGCCGGGCATGCCGCGCAACTGCTGATGGTCGAATGGCCGGCCCGCTTCTGGGGCCTGCTGTGCAGCACCCCGCAGTTGCTGAAGCCAACCAGCCCAGGCAACTGGGAGCCAGCCTTGGCCCATCTGGGCACGCTGGCAGCGGGCGAGCGCCTGGCGCTGCTGCTGCGGATTGGCGCCGGCCTGGATGAAGCACCCGCCGCGGCGGTGCTGGGGGGGGACGCCAATGCCTACCGGCAAGCGCTGGCGGGCGCCTGTCCGATGGATGCCGGTGGCCGCCCGGATGCCGCCAGCTGGCGCGCCTTGGCCGAGCAGGTGCAGACGCTGATCCGCGACCTGTCGCCGCCGCGCCTGCAGCAGCTTGAACAGCTGCGTGATTCGGTGATTACCGGCGCCTTGCCCGCTGCGGCCGCTCCGCCTGCTGCCACTGGCAACAGCCCGCGCGAGGAAGAGGGCAGTCGCCGCAAGCCTGCACAGCGGCGCAAACAGGCCAAACCCTGGACGCTGCGCACCTGGCTGCTGCTATGTCTGCCGCTGTTGCTGCTGGCAGTGGTGGCGCTGTGGTGGTGGCGTTCGCATACGGCGCCGAGTGCCGACCCGAATGGTGGCAATGGGCTGGCTGACAATGGCCCGGTACAGGTGGAATCGCTGCCCGACGACAGCACCCCGGCCGGACCAGGCGCTGACCCGCACGCGGCTGCCGATGCGGCGATGTTGGCCGATCCGGCGTTGGACACGGCCCGTGATACCGATTTCCATGCCTGGTATGCAGCCGGTGGTCCGATCCCGGTGGATGAATCACAGCCGCAACCCAGCCGTCCGGAACCGGCCGGTGCAGCGCTGGAGACGAGCGATGCCGATGAATAAGTCTTTTCTGGCGGGGCTGATCCTGTTCGTTGCGCTGCCGCTGCAGGCTGCCGTACCGGCCGCTTTGCCCGAACTGTCGGCAGCGCCTGGCAGTGCCGGCGTGATCAGCACCCGGAGTGCCTGGGCCTCGATGAGCCCGGAGCAGAAGCGCGAGGTGCGCAGTCGCTATGCAGCCTGGCAGGCACTGCCGGCCAGCGAACAGCAGCGCATCCGCCAGGCGGCAGCAGCAATCGCCGCGTTGCCGGATGCACAGCGCCAGGCCCTGCGTGCGCGCTATACGGCTATCGACCAGATGCACCGCGATGGTTGGTTGCTGGGCCCGCAGCTGGGTGTGTTGTATCCGCGCCTGCAGCCCCTGTTCGGCTACCTGCCGGCGGCCGAGCGCGAGCCGGTGATTGCGCTGCTGCGGCAACTCGATGCCGCCCAGCTGGAACAGTTGAGCCTGATTTCGCAGCGCACTCCGCCGCAGCAACGTGAGGAACTGCGCACCCAGTTGCTGGCCTTGGCGCCGGCACAACGTGATGCCTGGCTGCGCGAGAAAGTCGGGCACTGAGTACCGCGCTGTGCGGCAGCACGCCATCCGTTCATCCGCGGTGCGGGGCCGTAACAGCCTTGCCACGGTAGAATAGGCACACTCCGCGACCCGGCATCTGTGCGCTTCCTGCGCCGGCCGTAGTCCGCGTCCCTGTGTTTTATGTCCATGTCTCCCGCCACGCCGCGCTTCATGCAAGAAGTGCGGACGACCGGACTGCTCGCCCTGCCGTTGGTGCTGGGCCACGTTTCCACCGGTCTTATTGCCTTTGTCGACAACACCATCGCCGGCCACCATGGCACCGATACCTTTGCTGCGGTCAGCATCGGTACGGCCCTGCTATGGCTGCCGATGCTGGTGCCGATCGGCACCTTGATCTCGCTCACCGCCTCGGTGTCGCAGTTGCACGGCGCAGGCCGTGACCGTGAAATCGGCCCGCTGTTCCGCCAGGCACTGTGGTTGGGCGTGGGCCTGAGCGCGTTGATGTTCCTGTTCCTGAGCGTGGTGCCGGCGTTCCTGCCAGCGTTTGGTATCGCGCCGGAAATCGTGCCCGGTGCCACTGACTTCCTGCATGCCATCCGTTGGGGCGTGCCTGCGCTGACCCTGTACTTCTGCATGCGCTACCTCAGTGAAGGCATGCATTGGACCTTGCCGACCATGCTGATTGGTTTCGGTGGCCTGCTGGTGCTCGGTCCTTTGGGCTACGCACTTTGCAACGGCAAGTTCGGCTTCCCCGAGCTCGGCGCCGAAGGTCTGGGCATCGCCTCCTCGGTGACCATGTGGGTACAGGCCATCGCCTTTGCCACCTACCTGTGGACCACCAAGCGCTTCGCCCACCTGCAGTTGTTCAGTCATTTCGAACTGCCGCGCCTGCGCGCGATCTGGGACCTGCTGCGTACCGGCCTGCCGATCGGCATCACCGTGCTGATGGAGGGTGGTCTGTTCATCATCACCGCGCTGCTGATCGGCCGTATCGGTGCCACCGAGGCCAGTGCCCACCAGATCGCGATCAACGTGGCACAGCTGTGCTTCATGATCCCGATGGGCGTGGCCGAGGCCACCACCGTGCGCGTCGGCCATGCGGTCGGCAGCAACGATCCGCTGGGCGTGCGCCGCGCCACCTGGGCCGGCTACGCGATCGTGCTGGTGACCCAGATGGTGTCGATCACCGCCTTGTTGCTGGGCCATGACGTGGTGGTGGGTCTGTACACCGACGACCTTGCGGTGGCCGCGTTGGCCTCCACCTTGTTGTTGTATGCGGCCACCTTCCAGATCCCCGATGGCATCCAGGTGCTGTCCGCTGGCGCGCTGCGTGGGCTCAAGGACACCCGCGTGCCGATGTTCATTGCCATGTTCGCCTATTGGGGCGTGGGCATGCCGGTCGGTGCCGGGCTTGGACTGGGTCTGGGCTGGGGCCCGCAGGGCATGTGGATCGGCCTGATCATTGGTTTGACCGTGGCCGCGGTGCTGTTGGGCTGGCGACTGCGGGTCAGCAGTGGCCGGCTCATCGCCCAGGCTGCCCCCTGACTTAAAGGCCATGCCGGCGGCGTCCGGTTATGCGTATCCTGACTTGCAACCAGCCCCCAACGGAGCGTCCATGAATCCCCCTCCAGTGCCACGCCGCAATCCCGTTGCCAGCTTCTTCATCGGCATCTGGGACGTGATGAACTTCACCCGCCGGTTGATCCTCAACCTGCTGTTCTTCGGCTTGCTGTTCCTGATCCTGATCGGCTTGATGGTCGCCGTGGGCAAGGGCACTTCGTCGACGACCGTGCTGCAGGAAGGCACCACCCTGGTGATCGCGCCGGAAGGCCGTCTGGTCGAGCAGTACAGCACCGACCCGCTCAGCCGCGCGCTGGGCAAGGCGCTGGGCGAGACCAATGCCGAAGAGCTGCAGCTGCGCGATCTGATCCGCGCCATCGAAGCGGCCAAGGACGACAAGAAGATCAACCGCGTGGTGCTGCAGCTGGACAAGCTGCAGCCCAGTGGCTTTGCCTCGATGCGTGAAGTAACCGCCGCGCTGCAGGATCTGCGTGCGGCCAACAAGCAGGTCGTGGCCTTCAGCGAGAACATGGGCCAGTCGCAGTACCTGCTGGCCGCGCAGGCCGATGAGGTCTACCTCGACCCGATGGGCGGCCTGTTGCTGGAAGGCCTGGGTCGCTATCGCCAGTACTTCCGCAGCGGTCTGCAGGACAAGCTGGGCGTGGACGTGCACCTGTTCAAGGTGGGCGAGTTCAAGTCTGCCGCTGAGCCCTATGTGCTCGACGCCGCCTCGCCGCAGGCCAAGGAAGCCGACCTGTTCTGGATGAACGACGTGTGGCAGCGCTACCTCGGCGACATTGCCAAGGCACGCAAGCTCGACGCCGCACAGCTGGCCGCCGGCATCGACACGCTGCCGGAAGGTGTTGCCGCAGCCGAAGGCGATCTGGCCCGTTTCGCCCTGCAGCAGAAGCTGGTGGATGGCCTGAAGACCCGCGAAGAAGTGGACGCCCTGCTCACCGAACGCGGCGTTGCCGACGGCGATGCTGACGGTGGCTATCGCCAGATCGGCCTGGGCGACTACCTGACCCAGCTCGATGCTCGCCGCTCGCCGATGGATTCGCGTCCGCAAGTTGCCGTGGTGGTGGCCGAAGGCGAGATCGCCGGCGGCGACCTGCCGGCTGGCCGTATCGGTGGCGTCTCGACCTCGGCGCTGCTGCGCGAGGCACGCGACGACGACGACGTGAAGGCGGTGGTGCTGCGCGTGGACTCGCCGGGCGGTGAAGTATTCGCCTCCGAGCAGATCCGTCGTGAAGTGGATGCGCTCAAGGCCGCCGGCAAGCCGGTGGTGGTATCGATGGGTGACATGGCCGCATCCGGTGGTTACTGGATCAGCATGAACGCCGACCGCATCTATGCCGACGAATCCACCATCACCGGCTCGATCGGCATCTTCGGCATGATCCCGAACTTCGCCCGCAGCCTGGACAAGATCGGCGTGCACACCGACGGTGTCGGCACCACCCGGTTTGCAGGTGCGTTCGACGTGACCCGGCCGATGGACCCGGCGGTGGGCCAGGTGATCCAGTCGGTGATCAACAAGGGTTATGCCGATTTCACCGGCAAGGTGGCAGCGGCACGCAACAAGCCGGTTGAAGCGGTGGATGAAGTCGCACGTGGTCGCGTGTGGAGCGGCGCGCAGGCCAAGGAGCGCGGCCTGGTGGATGCCTTCGGTGGTTTGAAGGCGGCCGTTGCCGATGCAGCGCAGCGCGCCAAGCTTGGTGAAAGCGACAAGTTCCGCGTGCGTTACATCGAGAAGGCCGCCACCCCGTTCGCGCAGTTCATGACCGGCTTCGCCGGCAGCCGCGCCGGCGCCTGGATGCTGGCCGACTCGGGCGTCGCGCGCATGCTGATCGCCAAGCAGATGCCGGAGCTGGACACCCAGCTGCGCTTCGTCGAAGACGCAGTGAAGGACCGCAATGGTGCACCGGTGAAGTCGCTGGCATATTGCTTCTGCGGCTTGTAAGCGCCCTGTGTGATGTGCAGCAACAACGCCGCCCAAGGGCGGCGTTGTTGTTTCTGCCCTGTAGTGCCGAGCCATGCTCGGCAGGGGCTTTCCAGACAATGCTGTAGTACCGAGCCATGCTCGGCAGAGACGTTCCCGGTAAGGCCCCTTGCCGAGCATGGCTCGGCACTACATGTGGGTTTTCGTGGTAATGCCCAATGCCGAGCATGGCTCGGCACTACAAGTGACGCGCTATTTGGCGGTATCGGCTGCTCCAACCGCCGCATCCAACTCGGCTTTCTGCGCCTTGCTGGCCTGCTCGGCCGCCGCAGCTGTCGCCTTGGCCTGATCCAGATCCTTCTTCATGGCATCACGCAGCGCGGTGGCTTGCGGATCAGGACGGCGTTCGGTGTCCGGCGCTTGTGGCTTGCACGCTGCCAGTGCAAGCAGCAACGGCACCATCAACAGTGAAAGACGCTTCATCGGCATGCTCCGCTGGGCTCAGGCAGCTATCCTAGCCCCAACTTCCTGCAGCGTCCCTTCACAGGCGCCGCACCCCGCATCGATGAGGAAACACAATGAACCCGCAGCGTTGGCGCCTGGATGGGCAAACCGCCTTGGTCACCGGTGCCAGTGCCGGCATTGGCCTGGCAATCGCACGTGAACTGCTGGGTTTCGGTGCCGATGTGCTGATCGTCGGGCGCGATACCGATGCGCTGGAAACCGCGCGCGATGAATTGGCCGATGCGTATCCGGAGCGCGCCATCCACGCGCTCTCGGCCGATGTCAGTGATGACCAGGATCGGCAGGAAATCCTCGACTGGGTCGAAGACCACAGCGATGGCCTGAACATCCTGGTCAACAACGCCGGTGGCAACACCACCAAGCCGGCAACCGAGTATTCCGAAGACGAATGGCGCGGGATCTTCGAGACCAACCTGTTCTCGGCATTCGAGCTATGCCGCTACGCGCACCCGTTGCTGACCCGGCACGCATCCTCGGCGATCGTCAATGTTGGCAGTGTTTCCGGCATCACCCATGTGCGCAGCGGCGTGGTCTACGGCATGACCAAGGCGGCGATGCAGCAGATGACCCGCAACCTGGCCTGCGAGTGGGCCGAGGACGGCATCCGCGTCAACTCGGTGGCGCCGTGGTACATCCGCACCCGCCGCACTTCCGGGCCGTTGTCCGATGCCGACTACTACGATGAAGTGATCGCGCGCACGCCGATGCGGCGCATCGGTGAACCGGAAGAAGTAGCCGCTGCAGTGAGCTTCCTGTGCCTGCCGGCATCAAGCTATGTCACCGGTGAGTGCATCGCGGTGGACGGCGGCTTTCTGCGCTACGGGTTCTGAGTGTTGCAGTCGCTGCCAGCCAGCAGTGACTGCAGACGCTGATGTTTTTTCTGTAGCGCTTCGGCTTGGCTGGCCGCTGCAAAACGCCATTCCGATTCGGCTTCGTTTACCCATTGCTGCCAGGTAGCGCATAGCTGCGCCGGGTCGACTGCGGCGCAGGTATCGCGCACCACTTCGCAGGCGTCGCCTGCGCCGGTATTGGGGTTGCCGTCCAGGCCGGTGACCTGCATCGTCACGCAGCGTGACGGCGGCTCGCTGGTTTCGCTGAAGTAGTTCTGGCCTTCGCGTGTGCGGCACTGGAACAGCTCGGGCAACGGCACCGGTGGTGCCGTCGCAACGGCGGTGGCTCTCGGCGGCTCGGGGATCGCAGCAGCAGGAGCGGGTGCCGCGATCAGTTGCGGTAGCGCTGCAGGTGCCGGGCTTGCAAGCGGTGGCGGAGGTGGCAGGCTCTGCACCGCCTGCATGACTTTCTTGCTCTGCAGTTGCGTGCCCTTTGGGCAGGGCATGTTCTGCACGGTGAGCGCGCCGGCGGCATCAGTGCAGCGGTAGAACACGATCTCGCCGGCCTGTGCACTGGCGCTGGCCAAAAGCAGGATCAGGATCAGGCAACGCATCAGGTTCCCCCGCAATCCTGTTCAAGTCGTGCGTCTATGCCGCGCTGTTCGCGGGTCAATTCCTGGCGCTCGCTCTGCAGCGCGCTGTTGTAGCGGCGGATCAGTTCCCAGCGCCGATCGCGCAGCCGCGCGCATACTTCCTGTGGTGGCAGGGCATGGCAGCTGTCGCGCACCAGCACCGAGCCCATCGGAACCGCGACACCTGCTCGCCACGGGATACCGCCGCCGGGAGGGCGCGGCGGGCGTGGGCCACCATGGCCGGGACCGTGATGGGTCGGGTAGGCATAGCCCCAGGTTGGCACCCAGCGCGGATTGCCTTCGTTGTTGTCGCTGGTATAGCGCTCGCCTTCGCTGGTGACGCACTCGTACATCGGCTGTGGTGGCTGCACCGTGACCACCCGCACCTCGCGCTGAATCACAGGTGCGGTAGTTGGTGTTGGTGCTGTGGATGCCTGCCGCGGTGGTGGGTCCTTCGGTCGCGTCATTTCCAGCACCTGTTGCTGATGCGCCTTGGTGCAGGGGGCATCCTGCAGCGACACCGCGCCGTTGCTGCCGACGCAGCGGTAGATGCGGACATTGTCCGCCGAGCCGGCGGGAGGCGGATCAACCGCCAGGGCCACGGCTGGCAACCAGACCAGGCAACCGAGCAGGGGCAGGCGAGCGCGCATGCCGGCAGTGTGCCACGACGGCTTCGTTGTTGTTGTGGGAGCGGCGTAAGCCGCGAAGCTGGCAATCTTGCCGGCCGCGTTCCTGTGTAGTGCCGGGCCATGCTCGGCTGAGGCGCTACCGGTGAAGCCCCTGCCGAGCATGGCTCGGCACTACGCCGTTGCCCCCTCCCTTTGGCGTAGCCAAGGGGAGGGCTGGGGAGGGGTTGGCTTTTCAGCTTTTCAGTCGCGCAGGACCGCGCCGGTGGCGGCCACGCGGATGCGGGTCGGTTGGGCCAGGCCGCCGGTGGCGCCGTCCAGCAGACCATCCAGCAGGGCCAGCAGGGCAGGGTCCAGCTGCTCAGGGGAGCGCGCCGGGGGCTCACCGGCGAGGTTGGCACTGGTCGAGACCAGCGGGCCGCCCCAGGCCTTGCACAGGGCCTGTACCAGCGGATGCGCGCTGACCCGTACGGCGATGCCGGTGTGCTCGCCGGTGATCCAGCGTGGGGCGCGTGGGCCGGCTGGGACGATCCACGTGTTGGCGCCGGGCCAGCTTTCCAACACCGCTTGCCGTCGATCGGCAGGCAAGGCATCCAGCTGCACCCAACCTTCCAACTGCGCCGGGCTGGCGGCGATCAGGATCATGCCTTTCTCGACCGGGCGCTGTTTCAGCGCCAGCAACTTCATAACGGCAGTTTCGTTGGAGGGATCACAGCCCAGGCCCCAGACCGCTTCGGTCGGGTAGGCGATCACGCCACCGGCCTTGAGGGCCGGGACGACGTTGTGCAGGTCGAGTTCGAGCATGGTCAGCACCGTTGGAGGGCCAGTGCGTTCGATGGCGCTGGTCCGCGAAAGGGACGCAAAGCAAAGGCCGCCCGGTGGGCGGCCTGCTGCGGGTGGTGCTGATTATCCGCTTGTTGGCGGGGGAGGGGATGAAAGCCGGGGTAGTGCTGTTTCCTGATTCCGGGTGGTAAAGCCGACCCTCTTCCGCCCTTCGGGCACCTTCTCCCTGAGGGAGAAGGGAAAAGCCGTTGGTCAGAACGGCGGTGCGTCGTCGGTGGCCGACTTCTTCACAGCCTTCTTGGCGACGGTCTTCTTGGTGGCCTTCTTCGCTGCGGTCTTCTTGGTCGCGGCTTTCTTGGTTGCCGCCTTCTTGGCCGGGGCCTTCTTGGCGGCGGCCTTCTTCGGCGCGGCTTCCTTCTTGACCGTGGTCTTCTTGGCCGCCTTCTTGCCGAAGCCCTTGCGCACGGGCTTGCCGGTTTCGGCCATTAGCTGCTCGACTTCGGCCAGGGTCAGCGAGGCCGGCTCGCGGTCCTTGGGGATCTTGCCGTTCATCTTGCCGTCGCTGATATACGGGCCGAAGCGACCGTTCAACACCTGGATGTCCGAACCCTCGAACTCCTTGATGATGCGGTTGCGTGCGATCTCTTCCTTCTCTTCGATCAGGAACACGGCGCGGGCCAGGTCGATCTTGTAGGGGTCGTCTTCCTTGGTCAGCGAGGCATAGGTGCTGCCGCGCTTGGCGAAAGGTCCGAAGCGGCCGATGCCGACGGTGACTTCCTCGCCATTGGCGTCGGCGCCGAGCTTGCGCGGCATGTCGAACAGCTTCAGTGCTTCTTCCAGCGAGATCGAGTAGATGCTCTGGCCTGGTTGCAGCGAGGCGAACTTGGGCTTCTCTTCGTCTTCGACGGTGCCGATCTGCACCATCGGGCCGAAACGGCCGATACGGGCGGTGACGTCCTTGCCGCTGACCGGGTCCGGGCCCAGCACGCGCGCGCTGCCGGCGTCGGTGCGGTCCAGTGATTCGCTCTTGTCGGTGACCAGTTCCTTGAACGGGCCCCAGAAGCGCTCCATCAGCGGCACCCACTCTTCCTCGCCACGCGACACTGCATCCAGCTCGTCTTCGAGCTTGGCGGTGAAGTCGTAATCGACGTACTGGGTGAAGTGGCTGGACAGGAACTTGCTGACCGCGCGGCCGACGTCGGTCGGCTTGAAGCTGCGGCCTTCCATCTCGGTGTACTTGCGGAACAGCAGGGTCTGGATGATCGAGGCGTAGGTGGACGGACGGCCGATGCCGTATTCCTCAAGCGCCTTGACCAGTGCCGCTTCGGTGTAGCGCGGCGGCGGCTGGGTGAAGTGCTGGTCGGCGACGATGCGGTCCAGTGGCACGCGGTCGCCGGGCTTCATCAGCGGCAGCTTGCGGCCTTCGTCCTCGTCCTCGGCGCTCTTGCTGTCCTTGCCTTCCTCGTACACGGCGAGGAAGCCGGGCACCACCACGGTGGTACCGCTGGCGCGGAACACGTGCTCGCTGCCGGCCGACAGGTCGACGCTGACGGTGTTCAAGGTGGCCGGGATCATCTGGCAGGCGACGGCGCGCTTCCAGATCAACTCATACAGCTTGCGCTCGTCATCGGTGAGGTACTTGCCCACCTGCGCCGGGGTGCGCAGCGCGGAGGTCGGGCGCACGGCTTCGTGGGCTTCCTGCGCGTTCTTGGATTTGGTGGTGTAGGTGTTGGGCTTGTCCGGCAGCGAACTGATGCCGTAATCGCGGGCGATCACGTCGCGGATCTCGGCCAGGGCATCCTGCGACAGGCTCACCGAGTCGGTACGCATATACGAGATCAGGCCGACGGTGCCTTCGTCGCCGATGTTCACACCTTCATAGAGCTTCTGCGCCACCTGCATGGTCTTGCGGGTGGTGAAGCCGAGCTTGCGCGAGGCTTCCTGCTGCAGCGTGGAGGTGGTGAAGGGCGCGGCCGGGCGGCGCTTGCGCTCCTTGCTGGCGACGTCGGTGACGTGCAACGCACCCTGCGCGGCCTGCTGGATACGCAGGCGCGCGGCCTCGGCGGTATCGCCATCGGTGATGGTGAACTGCTCGAACTTCTGCCCGTCCAGCTTGATCAGGCGCGCGTTGAAGTGCTGCGAGGGATGCGCGCAGGCGGCTTCGATGCTCCAGTGCTCGCGCGAGATGAAGGCTTCGATCTCTTCCTCGCGCTCAACGATCATGCGCAGTGCCGGACTCTGCACGCGGCCGGCGGACAGGCCGCGCTGCACCTTGCGCCACAACACCGGCGACAGGTTGAAGCCGACCAGGTAGTCCAGCGCGCGGCGTGCCTGCTGGGCATCGACCAGGTCCGAGGCGATCTCACGCGGCTGGGCAATCGCCTCCTTGATCGCGCGCGGGGTGATTTCAGTGAACACCACACGCTGCATCGGCTTGCCGTCGGACAGGCCGCGCTGCTTCAGGATCTCGGCGATATGCCAGCTGATTGCTTCACCCTCGCGATCCGGGTCGGTCGCCAGCAGGATGTCATCGGCGCCCTTTGCGGCTTTGGCGATGGCTTCGACGTGCTTTTCGTTCTTTTCGATCAGGTCGTAACGCATGGCGAACCCGTTCTCGGGATCAACCGCGCCTTCCTTGGGAACCAGATCACGCACATGCCCATACGAGGCCAGGACCGTGTAGTCCTTGCCGAGGTATTTATTGATCGTCTTGGCCTTGGCCGGTGATTCGACGATGAGCAGGTGCTTGGGCATGTCAGTACATTCTTGGGGCGGAACGCCCTTGTGGGGGCGCTAGGGTGGCTTAAACCGGGACGATAGTGAAGCCGATGTTTGGGTTGTGCATAAGCCGACGCCCGGGTTGCGGCCCGGGCGTTCAGCTTTGTTCCTTATTAGAGGAATCATGCCAGAGGGGGCTGTGTCAAGCAGCCCCCGGCAATTTGTCAGTTGAAGCCTGCTGCGGCAACACCGAGAAGCACGAACAGCCCGATCAGGCAAAGGATGCCCAGGCCGGCCAGCGACAGGATCACGATGGTGACCGTGCCCAGGCCCTGCTGCTGCCACTCCGGGTGATCGGTGAAGGCGTATTTGTCCACCACCAGGGTGTCGCAGATGATGTCGTGCAGGGCTTGCTTGCGCTCAGTGAAGGCGGCCATCACAAAGCCGATGCACAGGGTGATGCTGCTCAGGATATAGGCGAAGAAGCGGCCCACCGCGCGGCCCAGGGTCAGGCGCTCGCCGTTGCTGCGTACCACCTTGATGCCCACTGCCATCTTGCCCAACGTGGCTTGGTACTTGGACGAGTGCATCCATGCCGGATACATCAGGTTGCCGGCGAAGATGATCAGGTAGCCGATACCCAGGGTCAGGAACATGCCGATCGAGCCAGCGGCGGAGTCCGTGCTGCCCGATACGCCGCCTACAATCGCGCCGAGGATGCTCAGCGGGATCAGCACGATGTAGGTGAACACGGTCATGATCACGTAGTCGATGAAGTACGCGGCTACGCGCTTCCAGAATCCAGCCTGCACCACCAGCCCACCCTGCACGGCAGCGGGGTCGACATCCTGCGGACGGCTGGCCGGCGCGGCGTACGGTGAGTTGGCTTCGGCGGCGGTGCGTGCGGCGACGGCTTCGCCACTTTCGATGGCAGCGTAATCCTGGCGCAGGTCGATGCCGGTGCTGGCCTGGCTGATCAACTGCAGTTCGTCGGCGATGGCCGAGAGCGGCTGCCACTGCTGCATGCCTTCACGCCAGACCAAGGTGCCCAGGTCGATCTCGCCTGCGCGGAATTTTTCGCGGAGGGCGTCCGCTTCAATCGGACCATGCCGCTCGCGCTGGGCATCAGCGTAGTACCACTGGCTCATCGTTTTCCCCGTAAAAGTTCTGGCCGCTACCAATCAGCCGCGACAGCTGATTGGCAGGTATTTGTCCTCGACATCGGAACTGCATTCCCAAGTGTCGGCCTGCATATCGTAGTCGAGCCAGAGGCTTTTGCCGTCAAGTTGCGTGTGCTTCGGGACATGCAGGCGTGCTTCCAGCCCGCAATGCCCGTTCTCGAAGCGGCCGATATTGATTTCGGCGACATCGCCATCGGCGTAGCTGTCCGGGCTGCCAAAGCCTTCGTCATCATTGACCGGGCAGCGTTCATTGGTGGCGACAAACTCGGTCACCTGCTGCTTCAGGGCAGTCATTTGCCCATTTGCCATGGTGACCTTGGAGCGCAGCACATAATCCTGATAAGCGGGCAGGGCGATGGCCGCCAGGATGCCGACGATGGCAATCAGGATCACCCCGACCACGGCGGCGATGATGCCGGCGATCGCGCAGCCGGACAGGCCCTGCCGGGGAGCCGCGGCAGGGGGCGTGTGGATGGTTTGCGGCCCGGGAGGCAGTGACGGCGGGCCGATTGGCGCCTTCGTCGAGGCTGCCTGCGCCATGTCCAGGCCGAGCTCGCTGGCAAACTCGCGCAGCGGCCGCCAATCGCCGGCACCTTCGCGCCAGACCAGGGTGTCCTCGTCGATGCGGCGGGACTGGAACAACTCGACGATGTTGTCATCGGTGATTGGGCCGCGACGTTCGCGGTTGCCCTCGGCGTAGAACCATTGGCTCACGTGGGTATTGTCCTTATGCATCCATGCACGCCGGTGTTGGGCTTAGTGCAGTGGTTCGGGTTCGTCGACGAACATCTGGGTTTCCATCCACGCATAGGCGGCTTCTGCGCCGGGCTGGTTGAACAGCACCATCAGTACCACCCACTTCAGGTCGTCCAGATCCAGTTCGTCCTGGTCCAGGGCCATGGCGCGGTCTAGCACCAGCTCGCGCTGGTCGGCATCGAGCACGCGCTGTTGTTCCAGGAACAGCAAGAAGCCGCGGCCTTCCACGTCCAGCTTGTCGAGCTCGGGCCCGTGGAATACGCGTACCGGCCCGTCAACGCGTGGCTGCGCCACGGCTGGGCGTTGTTCGGCCAAGGCATCGAGCCAATCGAAGGCCTTGTTGATTTCGGCGGGACTGAAACCGGCCTGGATCAGGCCGTTCTGTAGCGAGTCGCGGTCTCGGATGAGATCAGCGTCTTCGCTGAAATAGTGTTCAAACAGGTACAGCAGGACGTCCAGGATGCTCTCTTTCATTGCCCCTCGGCCTGCGCCATTGGCGCTGTGGAGGTGAAGAAACCTTCAGGTGCGGGTGTAGCGGCCGTGCGCCGACGACACCCTGCCTTCCAATTCCATGAGCAGCAGCATGGAGGACAGGCTGGCGGCCGTCAATCCAGTGCGCTCGATCAGTAAATCCATACCGGTTGGGTCATAACCCAAGGCATCCCACAATCGCTGGTAGTCTGGGTCCGGTGGCGTGACGGCCGGGTGCTGGCCGGACGGTATACGGGAGATGGGGGTCTGAAGCCGGGTTTGCAAGGCACAGGCCAGTTCGCCGGCCAGATTGGCCACGCCTTCAAGAATGTCGGCGCTGTGTGTCACCAATGTTGCACCTTCGCGTATCAGCCGGTGGCAGCCGCGGGCCATCGGATTGTGGATGGAGCCGGGTACGGCAAATATCTCGCGGCCCGCCTCGCTGGCCAGGCGCGCGGTGATCAATGCGCCGGAGCGCTCGGCAGCCTCGATGACCACGGTGCCCAGAGCCAGTGCCGCCAACAGGCGGTTGCGGGCCGGGAACTGGCCGCTGCGCGGCGCTGTACCGGGCGGATACTCACTGACCACCGCGCCTTCGGCGGCGATCTGTGTCTGCAGCTGGCGATGGTGGCGCGGGTAGGCCAGATCCGGCCCCGTCCCGATCACTGCATACGTGCTGCCGCTGCAGGCCAGCGCAGCCCGGTGAGCGGTCGCATCGATGCCGGCGGCCAGGCCGCTGGCGATGGTCAAGCCGTGGCTGGCCAATGTGGTGGCGAAGTCGCGGGCGATCTCGCGCCCGCCGGCACTGGGTATGCGGCTGCCAACGATGGCGATCGCTGGTTGCCAGAGCCGGGTTGGGTCGCCGGCAATGAACAATGCCAATGGTGGGTTCGGGCTGTCGCGCAGTAGCGTTGGGTAGTCCGCATCACCCCAGCCAACAAGATGATGGCTATCGAACTCCAGCCAGGCAGTGGCGCGCGCCCAGGCAGCCGCATCGGGCTTTGCCAGTGCTTGGCGTTGTGCTGGCGTGCAGCCTGCCGCTTGCCAGCCTGTGGGACCGGCGGCCAAGGCGTTCGCGCTGCTGCCGTGTTGATCGAGCAGGCGACGCAGTGTCTGCAGGGGGCCGCCGGCCAGCGTCAGGGTCAGCAAGGCCGGGCAGCAGGGTGGTATGGGCGTATTGGCAAGGGATGATCGAGGCATGGCCCAGCCTGCCGTCGCAAACAACAACGGCGCCCTCAGGCGCCGTTGTTGTACATCGTAAGGCTAGACCGCAGGCGCTTACTGCGCGTCCGGGTGCTTCAGTTCATAGCCCACGCGGGTCGGCTTGGTGCCTTCCATGATCAAGGCATAGCTGACCTTGTCGAAGGTGCGGAACACCATCGCATGCGCTGCGTACTCGTCAGGTAGTGTGACCCGGCCGGCGCCGGTCTTCAGTGCGTCATCCATGCGCGACGAGCCCGGGTACTGCATGCGATGGGCGACATGGCTGCCGCTGCGCCAGATCGAGAACACCGTGCCGTTGTTGATGCCCTCACGTGCGCCGCCGGAGATGGCGATCACATCGCGCGGGCCGCCACTGGTGAAGCTGTCGGCCACTGCAAGCACCCGCAGCTGGCCTGGCGCCGGGGCGTTGGCCGGGGCGTGCGGGATGAACTGCAGGTCGTACGGGTTCAGCTGTACCGGTAGCAGGCGATCACCTGCGCGCACTTCGCTGCCACTGGTTTCCAGTCGCAGGGTGGAGGCTTCGACGTTGCCGCTGGCTACCTGGGTAAGTGTGCCGATATTGACCTGGGCCAGTTCATAGCCGAGGAACTCGTTGCGGTCATTGGCCGCAACGAAGCTCTTCCACCGGTTGCCGCTGCCAGGAGTGGTATCGCCGCGGACGTCCAGGTCCTCGGTTGGCTTGGGCTGGGCAAAGCGTACGGTCGGGCGGACCACCATGTAGCGTTGGCCGGCCTGGGCAGCGTCCAGGCCACGGATATAGGCGTTCTGTCCGGCGCTGGCGCGCAGGCGGTTGTCTTCCAGGCCGACCACATAGGGCAGGTCCTCGAAGCTGTCGACAACGTTCAGGTTCTTAAGGAAGGGCTCAACGTCCGCCAGCGGCACGCCGGTGATCGGTGCTTCCTGGCGCGGACCGGCCTGGGCCGTCACCCGGTCCAGATAGGCCAGGCTCAGGACGTCACCCGGGTAGATCAGGTGCGGGTTCTTGACCTGTGGGTTGGCCTGCCAGATTTCCGGCCAAAGCCACGGCTTCTTCAGGAAACGTGCCGATATGTCCCACAAAGTATCGCCCTTGCGCACCACGTAGGTGTCAGGGTGCGTACCGTTCATTTCGACGGCCACGGCATAGGTCGTGACGGTCAGCATCGCCACGGCGGCGACCGTACGTAATTGTTTCAACATGGTTGCGATCTGCCTGATTCCCCAACAGGTTGTCGCACTATATTGCAGAAACGGGCGCGCCGGGCAAGCACAAGCGGTAGAATTGGGACATCTTGCCGAAATAAGCGGCATCCCAGATTGGTATTGCCATGGCCCTCCTGCCTATTCTTGAGTTCCCAGACCCGCGCCTGCGCACCAAGGCGGCCCTTGTCGAGGCGGCCGAAGTGACCACGCCGGCCTTCCAGCAGTTGCTCGACGACATGCTGCAGACCATGTATGACGCTCCCGGTATCGGCTTGGCCGCCAGCCAGGTGGATGTGCACAAGCGTTTCATGGTCATCGACGTCAGCGAAGAGCACAACGAGCCGCAGGTGTTCATCAACCCGCAGATCGTCAGCGCCAGTGAAGGCGGCCGTGTCTACCAGGAAGGCTGTCTGTCGGTGCCGGGCATCTATGCTGATGTCACCCGCGCCGATTCCATCGTGGTGCGCTACCTTGATCGTGAGGGCAAGCAGCAGGAACTGGCTGCCGACGACCTGCTAGCCACCTGCATCCAGCACGAGATGGATCACCTGGACGGCAAACTGTTCATCGACTATCTGTCGCCGCTCAAGCGCGAGATGGTGCGCAAGAAGCTGGCCAAGTCGCGCAAGCACGTAGCTTGATTTGAGGTCGGGATCGGGGAGCCGGGATCGGGGATTGGCAGGCGCAGGCCGTGCCGTACCTCTCAGCTGTCCCGGCGCTCTGCTCTGGATCCCTGATCGGCACACTCTTTTTTTCGATTCGCGATCGGTGTCGGCCGCCGTTGGGCCGCTTTTGCCAATCCCGGATCCCGACTAGCGAATCCCCGCCCAATGAAAATCATCTTCGCCGGTACGCCGGAATTCGCCGTTGCTTCCCTGGGCGCCGCCGCGCGCCAGCATGAAGTGGTGGCGGTCTACACCCAGCCGGATCGCCCGGCCGGTCGCGGTCGGGGCATGATGCCTTCGCCGGTGAAGCTTGACGCGATCGCGCGAGGTATCCCGGTATTCCAGCCGGAAAGCCTGAAGACACCCGAAGCCCAGCAGCAGCTGCGCGAACTGCAGCCGGATCTGATGATCGTGGTGGCCTACGGCCTGATCCTGCCGAAGGCGGTGTTGGCCATCCCGACCCACGGCTGCTGGAACGTGCATGCTTCCTTGCTGCCGCGTTGGCGCGGCGCGGCGCCGATCCAGCGCGCGATCGAGGCTGGCGATGCCGAAACCGGCGTCTGCCTGATGCAGATGGAAGCGGGTCTGGATACCGGCCCGGTGCTGCTGAGCCAGCACACCCCGATCAGCGATACCGATACCGGCGGTCAGTTGCATGATCGTCTGGCACAGATGGGTGCGCAGGTGCTGTCTGATGGCCTGGGCCTGTTGCGCGCAGGGCTGAAGCCGGTGCCGCAGCGTCAGCCGGAAGCCGGCGTCACCTATGCACACAAGCTGGACAAGGCCGAGGCCAAGCTCGATTGGGCTGAGTCGGCGGCCGCGCTGGCGCGCCGTGTGCGCGCCTTCAATCCGTGGCCGGTGGCCGAGGCCAGCCTGGCCGGCGAGCGCGTGCGCATCCACGGCGCGGTGGCTATTGATGACAATCATGGCAAGGCACCGGGCACGGTGATCGGTGCTGCCCGTGAAGGTATCGACATCGCCTGCGGACAGGGCGCGTTGCGCCTGCGCGTGGTGCAGCGCGAGGGCGGCAAGGCGATTACCGCTGCTGATTATCTGAACGCACGCCGCGATCTGCGGGTCGAGGGCTGAGCGGATGACGGCTGCTACTTCCTCGCCGTGGGGCAAGTCCGCGGCGGCACAGCCCGGCGTGCAGACCCGCGCGCTGGCGGCCAAGGTGTTGGCGGCGGTGATCGGCAAGGGCCGCTCGCTGAAAGCCGAACTCGGCGCGGCCCTGCCCAAGCTCGACGACAGCCGCGACCGCGCGCTGCTGGAAGCCATTTGTTTTGCCGCGCTGCGGCGCCGCGTGGTCTACGACCAGGCACTGCGGCATTGGCTGCAGAAGCCATTGGGCGCGCGTGACAGTGATCTGCGTGCGTTGCTGATGGCCGGTTTCGCACAGTTGGACGTGTTGCAGCTGCCAGCCCATGCGGCGCTGTCAGCGACCGTGGAGGCAGCGCGCGCGCTGGGCCGCGAGCGTCAGGCCGGCATGGTCAATGCATTGCTGCGCCGTGCCCAGCGCGAGGGCTTTGCCGAGGCGCGCGCTGAAGACGCCTGGCCGCAGTGGCTGCTGGCCCAGGTGCAGCACGACTGGCCGGAGCAGGCTGCGGAAATCATCGCGCAGAGTCTGCAGCCGGCGCCGATGTGGCTGCGGGTGAACCGTCAGCAGCATTCGCGCGAAGCGTATCTGGCGGTGTTGGCCGGAGCCGGTATCGATGCCGTCGCCGAGCCTTTGTCGGCCGACGCGGTGCGCTTGCCGGTTGCGGTGCCGGTGAGCGGCTTGCCTGGCTTTGCGCAGGGCGCGGTGTCGGTGCAGGACCTGTCAGCGCAACAAGTAGCCGATGCCCTGCAGGCACCACCCGGCGCTCGGGTGCTGGACGCTTGCGCCGCGCCGGGCGGCAAGTCCGCGCATCTGCTGGAGCGCGACCCGTCCCTGCAGTTGCTGGCACTGGACGTCGATGCACGACGTCTGCAGCGTATCCGTGAAACCTTTGCGCGCACGGGTGTTGGCGCACAAGCGCAGGTGTTGGCGGTCGATGCCACCGATACCGCCGCGTGGTGGGACGGCAAGCCGTTTGATGCGGTGTTGTTGGATGCGCCGTGCTCGGCCACCGGCATCATCCGTCGTCAGCCCGATGTGCTGCTGCACCGCCGTGCCGAAGACGTTGTTGCGTTGGCAGCTTTGCAGGCGCGCTTGCTGTATGCACTATGGACGGTGCTGCGCCCGGGTGGGGTGCTGCTGTACTCGACCTGCTCGATCCTGCGGCAGGAGAACGGTCAGCAGATAGCTGCCTTCCTCGCTCGCACGCCGGATGCACAGCTGCAACCGTTGCCGGAGGCCTTTGGCCATGATGATGCGGGCAATCGCCAACGCCTGCCGGGTGAGCAAGGGGGTGATGGCTTCTTCTATGCGCGGTTGGTGAAGGCTGCGTAGGCCTGAGCGGACGTTCTTCGTTCCTCGGATCAAACGTGCGGCTGCGGTGCCGAAGAAATCAAGCACCTGCCCCGCGTTGCTTGCGGGTGCCATCGCTAGGAGGCAGCTAATTGCTGATCAGGTACTATCATGACTCGTTGTTGTGTCCAGGATGGCTTCCGGAAAATGGGGAGCCCGGGTGGATTCTTTTCCAGGATTGCGTCGCGCAATGACTCGACCGTCTGCTGATTTGCCCCTTTATGTGATCAACCTGCCTGCATCGGCGGATCGTCGTGCCTCGATCCAGCGGCAGGCAGAAGCTTTGGGCATCGAGGTGACGATGTGGGAGGCGGTCAATGGCAGCATTCCGCATCCCTTGTTCACCAAGGTTGATGAAAAGCGGCGCCTGGCCTGCAAGGGCCGCCCTTTCCGTCCCGGCGAAATCGGCTGCTGGGCCAGCCACTATCTGTTGTGGCAGCAGTGCGTGGACAGCGGCCGGCCGATGATCGTGTTTGAAGACGACATCACCATCGATCCGCGCTTCCTGGACGTATTGCGTGACCTGCCGTCATTGCCGGAGTCGGTGGGCTACTTCCGCCTGCATGCTGCGGACCGCCCCAGCTCGCCCTGGATAAAGTTCGGCGACTTCGTCCTGCACCGCTACTGGCGCAGCCCCTTGTGTGCGTTTGGCTATTACCTGACGCCAGAGGCGGCGGCGAAGTTCCTGCGCCACGCCGAGCACTGGGTGCTGCCGGTTGATGACTATATGGACCTGGCCTGGCTGCACGGGGTGGAATGCCTCGGCCTCAAGCCAGGGGTGGTGCGCAGTGGTGATCTGTTCGCCTCGGTGATCCAGGCCGGGCGAAGGGCCAAACCCAGCGTTGGGCCACTGGGTTGGCTGCAGCGTGAGGCTTACCGTGCTGGTTTGAGCATGCGCTGGTTTGCCTACAATCTGGCCTCGCGACTGCGCGGGCGTACACCCGCAAGCAACGGTTGATGCGCTGCGATGGCGCCGCCGTTCAACGGCGGCGTGACTGGCGTCCGGACAGGATGCTGATGGCTCTTTCGTAGCGCTTCCACCAGGGCGCCTCGCCGCGCAATGCGATGCTGGCGTAGCGATGCCGTTCTTTGCGGCTGGGCTTGGGTTTGGTGCGGTACTCCTGTTTGCCCAAGCTGCAGCAGCCATCGTCCAGGCCGCTACGCGCGGCGTATACACGAACAATGCCGTAATTGCGCAGCGCGTTGCGGTACAAGCTTGTCGGCTCACGGCGGGTTGCCCACCAGCCATTGTTGCCATGGGTGCGGTATTCCACGCAGCCGGTGGGCAGGTAGTACTTGCGTGCGCCGAGGATGCTGGCGCCGTGCACCACGCAGGCATCAGCGCATAGCTTCCACTGACGGCGGAAGCTGTGCGGCAGGTCGAGTACGTTCTCGGCCCAGGCCCGACGCAGACTCAGCGCCGAGGTGGGAGCGCCGTACCAAGGCACCAGGAAGTAGGTGCTTACCGCGGTATAGCCCAGATCGATGGGCTGCTGGCTGTCTTCGTAGCGGATGTCCAGGTTGTCGATGCCGAAGGTCTGCAGGTCGCTGAAGACGAAGTCGATATCGCGACGGGCGTCATACACCGCGCCGATCTTTTCCAGGTATTCCGGCTTCCAGCGGTCATCGGCGTCCAGGAAGCAGATCACATCGGCGTTGGCAGCGGCCACGCCGCGTTGAAATGCGGCCAGCTGGCCTTCGTTCTCGCCAAACAACAGTGTCACCCGGGCATCGTCACCATAGCGCTGGCGCAGCAGTTCTGGAGAGCCATCGGTTGAGCCGTCGTCCACCACCAGGATCTGTGCGGCCGCGCGGGTCTGGGCCAGCGCGCTATCGATCGTCTCGCAGACGAACTTGGCGTAATTGTAGTTGGTGATGACGACGGCGAAGGTGGTCACGCCTGATCCTCGGCCAACAACTTGCGGAAGTAGGCGATGGTTTCCTTCAGGCCATCTTCCAAGGCGACCTTTGGCTCCCAGCCCAGCTTTTCACGGGCCAGCGAGATGTCCGGCTGGCGCTGGCGCGGGTCATCCGAGGGTAGTGGCCGATACACCAGGCGCGAGCGCCCGCCGACCAGTCGCAGGACCATTTCGGCCAACTCCAGCATGGTGAACTCGCCGGGGTTGCCAATATTGATCGGCCCGGTGAAGCCGCGCTCGGTGTCCATTGTCCGCAGCATGGCTTCAATCAGATCATCCACGTAGCAGAAACTACGGGTCTGGCTGCCATCGCCGAAAATGGTGATGTCTTCGCCGCGCAAGGCCTGCACGATGAAGTTGCTCACCACGCGGCCATCGTTGGGATGCATGCGCGGGCCGTAGGTGTTGAAGATACGCACAACCTTGATATCCAGCGCGTGCTGGCGGTGGTAGTCGAAGAACAGCGTTTCGGCACAGCGCTTGCCTTCGTCATAGCAGCTGCGGATGCCGATCGGATTGACCCGGCCCCAATAGCCTTCCTGCTGCGGGTGCACTTCCGGGTCGCCATAGACCTCGCTGGTGGACGCCTGCAGGATGCGCGCGTTCACACGCTTGGCCAGGCCGAGCATGTTGATCGCGCCGTGCACCGAGGTCTTGGTGGTCTGTACCGGATCGTGCTGGTAATGCACGGGAGAGGCCGGGCAGGCCAGATTGAAGATGCGTTGCACTTCCACATACAGCGGGAAGGTGACGTCGTGCCGCATCAGCTCGAAATTGGGCAGGTTCAGCAGGTGCGCGATATTGCGCTTGCTGCCGGTGAAGTAGTTGTCCACGCACAGGACATCATGCCCCTGCTGGATCAGCCGGTCGCATAAATGGGAACCAAGAAACCCCGCACCACCTGTGACCAGGACGCGTTGCATGAAAAATTCTCGTAAGGAAGGGTAGGGCGGGCATGGGCGTTCGGTGCCCGGCTAGCGAAGCCATTCTGCCACGATCTGTGCCCTTAGTTGGGGTGTGCTGGTGTGGAAAAGGTGCTAGCCGTCGTTGGGCATTGCCGCGGGCTTGCCCCGACCGGGTACCAGGTCCAGTCCCAAGGTGGCGGAAAATGCAGCTGTTCCCCAGGCGGCCCACTTGATTACATCGCGCCGACGCAGCAGCAGGCTGTATACCACCACCGCCGGGAGCATGGCGGCCATCAGCTTGGCAAGATGCATGCGCCCTGCACCATTGCCCATATAGCGGCGTATGGCGATCTGGCGCGAGCGTGCATAGTGGAAGCGCTTGATGAAGTCGGTGCGCATGCTGGGAGCGGAGGATGCTCCGCCTTTGTGGAAGGCGCGCGCCGCTGGCTGCAGCAGGCATTGATGGCCGGCCTGGGCCATCCGCAGGCACAGGTCGTCGTCCTCGTAGTACAGGAAAAATGCTTCGTCAAAGCCGCCGATTTCGCGGAACGCACCGGTTCGCAGCAGCTGGCAGCAGCCATGGATCCATTCGGCGGCGGTGACCTTGTCCGGCACCGTGCAGGAGCTGTCCGCGCCGGGTCTGAAGAAGGCCTGGCGATGCGATATCTGTGGGACCGTTTCGCTGCGCCAGTTCTGCGGACCAATCACACCAGCTTGGGGGTGTTGCTGCATGCAGTCCAGCAGGCACTGCAGGTCATCGGGGGCGATGGAGCAATCGGGATTGAGCAGCAATGCGAACGGCGTCTGCACCGCCGCCATCGCCTGGTTGTTGGCCGCGCCATAACCTGCGTTGGTGCTACGGCTGATGGCGTGCGCATGCGGGATATGCCTGGCGATGCCTGCTGCGCTGTCGTCACTGCTGCCATTGTCGATGATGATGACATGAGGGAACGGGGCCAAGGTGTTGGCCATCGTCTCCATCAGAGTCGAACTGTTGTAGGTGACGCAGACAATGGTCACCTCATCAAACGACGTGCTGGGCTTCATGACGAGGATTCGCGCTCTCTAGCCAGGCCGTACCAGGGGAAGCTGCCCATTGGGATGCAGGCCATCAACAGGATGAAGACATGGCGATGGGTGAAGTTGCTCCAGAGCCCATTTGCCAGGCCGGCGGCGACATAGATGATGAGGATGCTGGTAAAGATACCCTTTTGCGGATCAGGCAGCTTGCTTGTGTGGGCTGCGAAAGCCAGCAGCAAGGCGGCGAAAAGCAGCAGGCCCACCATGCCCTCCTCAGCCAGGATCAGTAGTGCTTCCTGGTGTGGGTGGCCGGTGATGAACGGTTCCGAGCCCGGGATGCTGCGCATCCGCTCCAGGTAGATGGGTTCCCACTGATTCAGGCCATGCCCGAACACGGGGGCATCGGCGATGATCGGCAGGGTTTGTTGCCACAGCCACAGGCGGATGCCGCTGGACGTGGGTTCCTGGGTGACCAGGTAGCTGTCCACTTCCTCGGTGATCGAGCTCAGCATGCGTTCGCGGATGCTGGGTGTCGACCACAACGCGCCGATGGTGACGATGACCAGGCCGCTACTGACCATCAGCATGCGCCAGCCGCTGAAGCGGTGCGCAACCAGTCGGTAGATCCAATAGCCGAGCAACGGTAGCAAGACGATGTAGGTGGTGCGGCTCTGGATCAACAGCACCGCATTGCAGAGTACGACAGCAGCTGCGATCAGTGCGGCGATGCGCAGACCCCGCTCGTTGCTGTTGAAGGCCACAGCCACCAGCATCGACATCAGGATCAGGCTGGCCAGCCCCTGCTGTGTGTATTCCTTGAAGACGGTGTTGCGCATGGACGGCTGGATTTCTGCCACCGCCCGCTGTGGTACCAAGCCGAACTGCATCAGGTAGGAGATCAGCACCACCAGCCCGGCGGCGACAGCAAACGCTGCCAGCGCACGCCAGCGCCAGCGCGAGTCGCGCAGCAGGCTGGCAATGAGCAGCGGGTATAGGCAGCCCCACATCGAGGCTTCGCCAAACGCAGGGGCGTCTGATCCGATCCAGGCATGCAGTGCGCTGGCGAACAAAGCGCTGAACCAGACCAGGAAGCCGATGACCACTGGCTCACGTAGCGCGGCGCGCCAGCGTGCAACCAGGTCCGCGCCAGCCAGTGAACACAACAGGCTCAAGCCCAGCAGGATGTTGGTGGCGGGCTTGTTGAGGGGGGCAGCGAACAGCGTAAGCACCGCGCACCATTGGCCAACCGTCAGCAGCCTGCTGCGGAGTGCCTGTAACAGCGGGGGAGATTGGGCCGCAGACAACTGATTCACGTGATGGATCACACCGGTTGGGCGTGGATACGCCGCTGGGAAAGTGGCAGTGACAGCAGAACGGCCACCGTGCAACCAGTCTGATTTTCAGTCGGTACAACGATCAATTCTAGCGGTGCCAACCTGCATCTTCAACGAACCCAGTCACGTGTTCATGGTGGATGCTGCTGCACGTTCAGCAAGGTCGGCTATCGTTCAGTCAAGCGCTTTGTCGATGCCGGCGTTGGTTGATGTCGTGACCAATGGCTGCCCGTTCTGCAGCAGCCACAGCATGATGGTCTTCTGCCGAACGTAGTTTGCGCTGACGAAGGCTTCGATCAAGCCCGGCCAACCATCCAGGAAGCCGCGCTTGACCACGTAGCTGCGGATGAAGCGCCAGCTCGGGGCGATGATCAGCTTGCCCAGGCTGGCGTGCTTGCCCTTGGCGAACTCATGCTCGGCCATCATCCGCGCGTATTTCTGCTTCTTGTCCAGCAACTGCAGGAAACTGCGGTAGGGGTGGTGCAACAGGTCACCCTTGAGCAGGGCGGCGGGGCCATCCAGTGTGACGGCTTCGTGGATTTCGCGATCACCGCGCCAGCCGCCGTGACGGCGGTCGAACAGGCGCAGCACCCGGTCCGGATAGGCGGTGCCATGGCGCAGGAAACGGCCGAAGTACTCCGAGCAGCGCGCGAAACGGTAGCCAACCGCGCGGGGGAAGCCGGCGTCACGCTCGGCCTCGATGGCCGCGCGCAGTTCCGGGTTGACCCGCTCATCGGCGTCCAGGCACAGCACCCAGTCGTGGCTGGCCTGTTCCACGCAGAACGCCTTCTGGCTGCGAAAGCCGGTGAACGCACGTTGCACCACGCGGGCGCCAGCGGCTTCGGCCACGGCGACGGTGGCGTCGCTGGAGAAGGAGTCGACCACCACGATCTCGTCGCAGAACGCCAGCGAGGCCAGGCAGTCGCCGATGCGGTCGGCTTCGTTGAAGGCGATGATGCAGGCCGACAGGCGCGGACGCTGGGCGGGCAGGGTGGTGCTTGGGCTGGGCATGCGGGGTCTGGCACGGGGGAACGGGCCAAAGCCTAGCAGCGACGGCTTCCACTGGCGATGCGATAATTTCGGCATATCCGGGTTATTCAGGAGTTCCCCAGCGTGCCACGCCACTATCTGCTGTACGGGTCCGAGCGCTATGCGCTGGCCATCCTCCGCCCGCTGCAGGCGGCGATCCGCGCACGTGGTGATGAGGCGGCGTGGTTCTTCGATGGCCCCGGCGCCAGTGATCTGACCGCCGACGAGACCTTGTTGACGGTAGAGCAGGTGCGTGCGTGGAACCCCTGCGCGGTGATCACCTCGTCCAACGCGGTGCCGCACTTTTTCCCCGGGGTGAAGGTCGAGACCTTCCACGGCTTCGATGCCGGCAAGCCGCGCCACATCTATATCCGTGGCTTCTTCGACCTGTACTGCACCACCGGCCCGCGTGATACCGCCGCGTTCTCGGAGCTGGCACAAAAGACCGGACATTTTTCGGTGGTTGAGACCGGGTTCCCGAAGATCGACCCGTTCATGAGCCAGCTCAAGGACGAGCCCGATCCCGTGCGCGAGCCACCGGTGATCCTGTACCACTCCACTTTCTCGCCGTCCTGGAGCGCCGCCGGCATCCTGTACGACGAGATCAAGCGGCTGTCGCAGACCGGCGAATGGCGCTGGATCGTCACCTTCCATCCGAAGATGGACCCGGAGATCACTGCCAAGTACCGCGCGCTGGAAGGCCCGTACCTGCGTTTCGCAGACGACGACAACATCCTGGACCTGTTCCCGCAGGTGGACATGATGTGTTCGGACACGTCTTCGGCACTCAACGAGTTCCTGCTGACCTACAAGCCGGTGGTGACCTTCAAGAACCGCCGGCCCGGGCCGCAGCTGCTGGACATCGATGACCCTGCACAGTTCGAGGGTGCGATCCGTACCGCCTTGTCGCGGCCGCCGGAGCTGATGGCGGCGGTGCGCCAGTTTGCCGACCAGTTGCATCCCTACCGCGATGGCCAGTCCAGTGAGCGCATCCTGCAGGCGATCGATGACTTCATCGCCAAGGGCGGGCGCAATCGCAAGCCCAAGCCGCGCAACTGGTGGCGCAAGATCAAGCTGCGCAAGCGCATTGGTTATTGGGGCCCGGCGCGGGTTTGATTGCGCGAAGTGTTCACCTCTTCCCTTGCGGGAGAGGTGATGCCTCACCAGCGCAACTTGCGCCGCACCATCTCCTGCTCAAGCTGCGCCATCAGCGCACGCGCCTGCGCTTCCTCAAGAAAACGCAGCTGCAAAGCGGGCGAACCACCTGCACCTGCGGTATCCAGCGTCAGTGTCGCGGTGCCGAATCGCCGGTCCAGCGGTGAGCGATCCAGTCGCAGGGCCTGCAACTTGTCCAACTCGGCTACCCGCCACCAGCGGTTCCACCAGCCGCCACGAATGGCCACGCGCTGCGCGTCGATGTTGTAGCCGATGCGGCTTACCTGGCGATGCGCCTTCAACGCCGACCATGGCAGCCAGAGCAGCGGCAGCAGGCCCCATGCACTGCCGGTTTCGTATACCAGCAGTGCAGCCAGCAGGCTCATCAACAGCAGCGCCGGCAGGCACAAGCGCCACCAGCCGCGGGTGCTTACCGGCAGCCATTGGGTGGGCGGCCACTGCAGCTGCGGCAGCAGGTGCTGCAACAGGCCATCGCAGGCAGCAGGCGTTGCCAGTGGCGCCAGTTCCTTCAGCGCGCGCCCGTCCTGCTCCTGTTGCTGGCCGCCACTGGCGATATCCACCCGCAGCTGGCGGCGCTTGAACAGCCGGTGCAGCGCGCCTTCGCGCAGGGTCCAGGCCTGGATGCGACGGCGTGCCACGCTGCTGCGCACGCGGGTGAAAAGGCCGCGTTCGACGGTGAGGCGGCGGTCGGCCTCGCTCAGGCGGAAGCCGTAGTACTGCACGATAGCCAAGCCCACCGATAGAAGCCGCATCAGGACCAGCGCGAAGGCCAGCAGCAGGGTGCCGGTAGCAACCATGGTCAGCGTGCCCAGCTGCAACTGGCTGGCATAGCCGAAGGCGTGGCGGCCCTGTTCTTCGATGAAATCGGAGGTGGTCCGGCGCGGGAACAGTTGGTAGGCCGCACCGATTGCTGCCGCCACAACGACCATTGCGCGGTTGGAAATAAGCCCCTGCCGCACCAGTTCGGACAGCGGCAGGCTCAGCAATACACCATCGGTGGGAGTGTCAGCTTGATCGCCGGTTGGCGCTGCTTCGCTGCCGCCCTGGCGGATCAGCCGCTCCAGCTCCAGCGCTTGCGCCAGCTTGAGTACACGCATTTCCGCTTCGGGCTTGTCGCCGCCAGCCGATTCCAGGCGCAGCTCGGCCACGCCGAACATGCGGTGCAACAGGTTCTGGTGCACGACCACGTTGTGGATGCGTGCGAACGGGATCTCGCGACGGGTGCGCTCGAAGATGCCGCTGCGGATGCTCAGCGCATCGTTGCCGATGCGATAGCGGTAACTCAGGTATTGCAGCACCGCGCTGGCGACCAGCGCCACCACGATCGCGCCACTGATCCAGTGGTGGTAAGGCAGGTCGTCATCGCGGCGGCTGCCGAACACCAGCAAGGCAACCAGCGGTAGCAGGAACTGCTGCACCTGCTGCTGCAGGGCGAACAGCCACGACCACGGATGCAGCCGTTGTTCGTCGCTGGGCACGGGGGGCGGAAGTTCGCTCACAGCGCGTCGTCGTGATCGAGCTGCCGCGCCAGGCGATCACGCAGGCGTTCGGCATCGGCGTGCGCCAGTCCGGCCACGGCGACGGTGTTCATGCGGGTACCGGCGGTATGCACGATCAAGGTCGCCAGGCCGGCCATGCGTTCCAGCGGGCCGCGACGCAGGTCCAGGTGCTGCACGCGCGATACCGGTACGTGGCTTTCGCTCTGCCACATATGGCCACGGCGCACGCCCAGCGATTGTGCGTCCAGCCGCCAGAAGGTGAGCCGATGCCGGCGCCAGCCGAACCATGCGCCAAGCAGTGCGCCCACTGCGGCTGCAGCCAGGGGAATCAGCAACCAGCTCGATTGGTCGGTAGCCAACACCAGCAACACGCTGGCGGCGCCAAACAGCAGGGCCATGCTCAGTGCCGAACCGGTGGCGGCGAACAGCGCGCCGCGCGGTGGCAACGGTTGCCACTGGATGTCGTCCGGCAGCGGCGTATCGAAGGCAGAAGGTTCAGTCATGCGCAGACGATATAACGCCGGGACCGTACAGCGGTAGGTGCGATGCCGATGGCTGTTGTAGGAGTAAACTGTCTTGAGCGCCTTCGGCTATACCGGCTGCCCAAGGTGCGTTGTCACGCTTCATGGCATTGAGCCTGGTCAGGTATTTGCGCATACAGGCGGTGACAGCCAGCTTTTTGGGCTTACCTGCAGCCACTAGATGTTGGTAGCACGATGCCAGCGCCTGATCGCCTCGGATCGCCGACCAAGTGGCCATGTACAGCACCCGCCGGACATCAGCCCTTCCGCCAGCTATGCGGCGCTGGCCTCGCCAGCGTCCGCTGTCACGGTTGTACGGGGCTAGACCCACCAAGGCCGCGATCTGCCTGCGATCCAGCCGTCCCAGTTCGGGTAACCGCGCCGCCAAGGTGGCACGCAGGATTGGGCCCAGCCCCGGTGCCTTAGCCAGCGAT
>NZ_JBRREG010000028.1:0-49288 GCF_056760155.1 Stenotrophomonas sp. STEN022 | reverse complement strand
CCGCCCCCGTGCGTGTTGGTTTTTTTTTTCCCCCCGCCGGCCCCCCCCCCCCCCCCCCCCCCTCCCCCCCCGCCCCCCCCCCCCCCCCCCCCCCCCCCCCCCCACTACATGAGCACATCTGCCGGGCATTGCCCGGCATTGCAGGGTGATCAGCGCACGCCCGTCTCGTTGCGGGCAATGACCAGACGCTGGATCTCCGAAGTGCCTTCGTAGATCTCGGTGATCTTGGCATCACGGAAATAACGCTCCAGCGGCATTTCCTTGGAATAACCCATGCCGCCGTGGATCTGCACCGCCTGGTGCGCGATCCACATCGCCGCTTCCGATGCGGTCAGCTTGGCCACCGCGGCCTCGGTGGAGAAACGCTTGCCCTGGGACTTGGTCCAGGCTGCGCGCAAGGTCAGCAGCATCGCTGCGTCCAGCTTGCACTTCATGTCGGCGATCTTGGCCTGGATCATCTGGAAGCTGCCGATCGGCGCGCCGAACGACTTGCGCTCCTTCACATAGGCAAGCGAGGCTTCATAGGCCGCGCGGGCGATACCCACCGCCTGCGAGGCAATGCCGATGCGGCCTGAATCCAGCAGGCTCATCGCGATCTTGAAGCCCTCGCCTTCCTTGCCGATCACATCTTCCGCTGCAGCGACGTAGTCCTGGAACTCGATCTCACAGGTCGCCGATGCACGCACGCCGAGCTTGGGCTCGGTCTTGCCGCGGCCGAAGCCCGGCTTGCTGGTGTCGATCATGAAAGCGGTGATGCCGCGCGAACGCTGTTCCGGGTCGGTCATCGCGAACAGCACGATATAGCGGGCCACCGGGCCGGAGGTGATCCAGCTTTTCTGGCCGTTGATCACGAACGAACCATCAGCCTGCTTGATCGCGCGGCAACGCATCGCGGTCGCGTCGGAGCCGGACTGCGATTCGGTCAGCGCGAACGCGCCAATCTCTCGGCCTTCGGCAATCGCCCGTACATAGGTCTGCTTCTGCGCCTCGGTGCCGTAACCCAGCAAGGCGTTGCAGAACAGCGAATTGTTGACCGACATGATGGTGGCATGCGCGGCGTCGGCAGCCGACACCTCGACGATGGCCAGCACGCTGGAAATCGGGTCCATGCCGGAGCCGCCGTACTCGACCGGCACTTCAATGCCCATCAAGCCGTTCTCGCCCAGCAGACGGATATTGTCCAGCGGGTACTCACCGGTAGCGTCGAAGTGCTCGGCGCTGGGGGCGATCTTTTCTTTGGCGATGCGACGCGCGACGTCCAGCAGCATCAGCTGCTCGTCGGAATAACTGAAATCCACAACACCCCTCCCAGGGTCTGATCAAGTTGCGATTGTAACCATCGCAACCCCATTCAGCCTATGCATCGCCTTGACCGAAACTGGCAACACAGGGAAAATATCTCTATATCGCGATAGGTAGATATTTATGGATCTGGAAGACTGGTCAACCCGTCTGAAAGTGTTCGCCGATGCGACGCGCGTGCGTCTGCTGACGTTGCTGGAACAGGAAGAATTGACCGTGGCCGAGTTGTCGGCCATCACCACACTGGCGCAGCCGCGCGTGTCCACCCATCTGGCCCGGCTCAAGGAAGCCAGCCTGGTGCGTGATCGCCGCGCAGGCGTCTCGGCGTATTACCGCTTTGACGAGGCTGCACTGGACCCGGCACAACGCGCATTGTGGCATGCCCTGAGCAGTGGCAGCGACGATCCGCTGCTGCGCCAGGACGCCGAACGCGTGCCGGCCGTGCTTGCCATGCGCGCCGCAGACCAGAACTGGGCTGACAGTGTCGCCGGCGACATGGAACGCCATTATTCGCCTGGCCGTACCTGGGAAGCGATGGCGCGCAGCGCCCTGCCCTTGCTGGAAACCGGCGACGTCCTCGACATCGCCTCCGGCGACGGCGTGCTGGCCGAACTGTTGGCTCCGCACGCACAGCGCTATGTCTGCATTGACACCAGCGCCCGCGTCGTCGCTGCTGCCAGCGAGCGCCTGCGCAAGTTGCCCAACGTGGAAGTGCTGGAAGGCGACATGCACAAGCTGCCGTTCGCCGACGGCAGCTTCGATCTGGTAGTGATGATGCACGCCCTCACCTACGCCGCCCAGCCGGCCAAGGCCGTTGCCGAGTGCGCCCGCGTGCTACGCCCGCAAGGCCGGCTGATGCTGTGCAGCCTGGCCCGCCACGAGCACAAGGCCGCCGTCGAGGCCTATGGCCACGTCAACCTCGGCTTCACCGGCAAGGAACTGCGCAAGTTCGTCGAGAAGGCCGGACTTGAGGTTTCCAGCCTGGAGACCGTGACCCGCGAGAAGCGCCCGCCGCATTTCGAAGTGATCTCACTGATCGCGCACCGCCCCTGATACCCCTACCTGGTTGATTGCCCCATGCACGCCCTGCCCTGGCTCCATCCCCAACGCGTCGCCAAGCTGCTCAGTGCGCTTGAACAGCGCATCCTGATCATCGATGGTGCCATGGGCACGATGATCCAGCGCCATCGTCTGGAAGAAGGCGATTATCGCGGTGCGCGTTTCGCTGGCGGCTTCGACAGCCAGCACCTGCATGGCGCAGGCTGCGAGCATGACCTCAAGGGCAATAACGACCTGCTGCTGCTGAGCAAGCCGGAAGTGATCGCCGGCATCCACACCGCCTACCTCGAAGCCGGTGCGGACCTGCTGGAAACCAATACCTTCAACGCCACCTCGGTCAGCCAGGCCGACTACCACCTAGAGCATCTGGTGTACGAGTTGAACAAGGCCGGCGCCCAGGTAGCACGTCAGTGCTGTGATGCGATCGAAGCAATCACACCGGACAAGCCGCGTTTCGTCATTGGCGTGCTTGGCCCGACCAGCCGCACTGCCTCGATCAGCCCTGACGTGAACGACCCAGGCTTCCGCAATACCAGCTTCGACGAGTTGCGCGCCACCTACCGCGAAGCCATCGATGGTCTGATCGACGGTGGCGCCGACACACTGATGGTGGAAACCATCTTCGACACACTCAACGCCAAGGCCGCGCTGTTTGCCATCGAAGAGGTATTCGATGCGCGTGGCGGCCGCCTGCCGATCATGATCTCCGGCACCATCACCGATGCCTCCGGGCGCACCTTGTCCGGGCAGACCGCCGAAGCCTTCTATGCCTCGGTTTCGCACAGCCAACCATTGTCGATCGGCTTCAACTGCGCACTGGGCGCCACCGATATGCGTCCGCATGTTGAAACGCTGTCGCAGGTATCCAGCGGCTATGTCAGTGCCCACCCGAACGCCGGCCTGCCCAACGCCTTTGGCGAGTATGACGAGACGCCCGAGGAAATGGCGACCACGCTGAAAGAGTTCGCCCAGTCTGGACTATTGAATCTGGTCGGCGGCTGTTGCGGCACCTCGCCCGATCACATCCGCGCCATTGCCGAAGCCGTTGCGGGGTTGCCACCGCGTGCGCTGCCGCTTGCTGCAGACAAAGCTGCCTGAGGACCACACAATGAAGAAGATCCTGCTGGTCGGTGCCAGTGGCACCCTGGGTTCGGCGGTTGCGCAGCATCTGCGACAACAGCACCAAGTCATCACCGCCTCGCGCTCGGACCCGCTGCACAGCGTTGATCTGCGCAGCGATGACAGCGTGACTGCGCTGCTGCAGGCGGTCGGTCCGCTCGATGCCATCGTCGCAACCACCGGCAGCGTCCACTTCGGGCCGTTGACGGAAATGAGCCCGGCGCAGTTCGCGCAAGGACTGCAGGACAAGCTGCTGGGTCAGGTACGTTTGGCCTTGCTGGGCCAACATCATCTGCGCGATGGCGGCAGCATCACCTTGACCACCGGCATCCTCACCGAACAACCGATTGCCCAAGGCGCCAGCGCCACCAGCGTCAATGCCGCCATTGAAGGTTTCGTTCGCGCTGCCGCGCTCGAACTTCCGCGCGGCCTGCGCATCAATGCAGTAAGCCCCAGCGTGCTGAGCGAAGCGCTGGACGCCTACGGCGACTTCTTCCCCGGCTTTGAACCGGTCACCGCCGCCCGCGCCGCGCTCGCTTACCAGCGCAGCGTCGACGGCATCGCCAATGGACAGGTTTTCAAGGTCTGGTAATGAGCAACGACACCGCAACCCACTACACTCGCCTGTCTGGCCTGGAACCGCTGGTCATCACTCCTGACCTGCTGTTCATCAACGTCGGCGAGCGTACCAATGTCACCGGCAGCGCGCAGTTCCGCAAGCTGGTCAAGGAAGAGCGCTACGAAGAGGCCGTCGACGTTGCCCGCCAGCAGGTCGCCAGCGGCGCGCAGATCCTCGACGTCAACATGGACGAAGGCCTGATCGATTCCGAAAAAGCGATGGCGCGCTTCCTCAACCTGATCATGTCCGAGCCGGATATCGCCCGCATCCCGGTGATGGTCGATTCGTCCAAGTGGAGCGTGATCGAGGCCGGCCTGAAGTGCCTGCAGGGCAAGAGCGTAGTCAACTCGATCTCGCTGAAGGAAGGCGAAGAACTGTTCATCGAACACGCTCGCCTGGTGCGCCGCTACGGCGCCGCTGCGGTGGTGATGGCGTTCGATGAAGTCGGCCAGGCCGATACCTGCGAGCGCAAGGTGGAGATCTGCACCCGCGCCTATCGCATCCTGACCGAGCAGGTCGGCTTTCCGCCGGAAGACATCATCTTCGACCCGAACATCTTTGCTGTCGCGACCGGCATCGAGGAACACGACAACTACGCGGTCGACTTCATCGAAGCCACTCGCATCATCAAGCGCACGCTGCCGCATTGCCATGTGTCCGGCGGCGTCTCGAACGTCTCGTTCTCGTTCCGCGGCAATGAGACCGTGCGGCAGGCGATCCACTCGGTGTTCCTGTACCACGCCATCAAGGCCGGTATGGACATGGGTATCGTCAACGCCGGCGCGATGCCGATCTACGATCAGCTCGACCCGGAACTGCGCGAGCGCGTGGAGGACGTGATCCTCAACCGCCGCCGCGACGGCACCGAGCGTCTGCTGGAGATCGCCGAACGTTACAAGGGCAAGAAAGGCGAAAAGAAGGTCGAAGACCTGGCCTGGCGTGATCGGCCGGTGCGCGACCGTCTTGCCCATGCACTGGTGCAGGGCCTGGATGCCTGGGTGGAGGAAGATACCGAGGAGGCCCGGCAACAAGCCTCACGCCCTCTGGACGTGATCGAAGGCGCGCTGATGGATGGCATGAACGTGGTCGGGGACCTGTTTGGCGCCGGCAAGATGTTCCTGCCGCAGGTGGTGAAATCAGCACGCGTGATGAAGAAGGCCGTGGCCTACCTGTTGCCCTTCATCGAAGAAGAGAAGGCGCGTACCGGCGATGTCGGCAAGTCCAACGGCAAGATCATCATGGCCACGGTCAAGGGCGACGTGCACGACATCGGCAAGAACATCGTCGGCGTGGTGCTTGCCTGCAACAACTTCGAGGTGGTCGACCTTGGCGTGATGGTGCCGGCACAGAAGATCCTGGACGCCGCCCGCGCGGAGAATGCCGACATCATCGGCCTGTCCGGCCTGATCACTCCCTCGCTGGAGGAAATGAGCCATGTCGCCAAGGAAATGCAGCGGCAGGGCTTCGAGATGCCGCTGATGATCGGCGGTGCCACCACCTCGCGCGCGCACACCGCGCTGAAGATCGACCCGTTCTACAGCGCACCAACGGTGTGGGTGAAGGACGCCTCGCGCGCCGTCGGCGTGGCCCAGTCGCTGATCTCGCGCGAGCTACGTGCCAGCTTCGTCGCCGCCAACGATGCCGACTACGCCGACATCCGCCAGCGCCATCGCAACCGCGGTGACGCCAAGCGCCTGGTCTCGCTGGAGCATGCGCGCGGCCAACGCTTTACCTGCGACTGGAGCCAGTACACCCCGCCGACGCCGAACCAGCCGGGCGTGCATGTGTTCGACAACTATCCGTTGGAAGATCTGCTGCCTGTCATCGACTGGACGCCGTTCTTCCAGGCCTGGGAACTGGCTGGCAAGTACCCGGCGATCCTGACGGATGAGATCGTGGGTCCGCAGGCCAGTGATCTGTTTGCCGATGCACAGGCGATGCTGAAGCGGATTGTTGATGAGAAGTGGCTGACGGCGCGGGCTGTGTTTGGGATCTGGCCGGCGAACGGTAACGGCGACGATGTGCACATCTCCCTTCTCCCTCCGGGAGAAGGTGCCCGAAGGGCGGATGAGGGTGCGACATGCCAGCCATCCCTCACTCCTCGTACCCTCACCCCAACCCCTCTCCCGAAGGGAGAGGGGCTTGAACAGCAAACCCTGCACTTCCTCCGCCAGCAGGTCGACAAGCCGGTCGAACGGCCCGACTTCTGCCTGGCCGACTTCATCGCGCCAGCAGACAGCGGCAAGCAGGATTGGATCGGTGCCTTCGCGGTCACCGCCGGCATCGGTATCGATGAACACGTTGCCCGTTTCGAGGCCGACCACGACGACTACAACGCCATCCTGCTCAAAGCCTTGGCCGATCGTTTGGCCGAAGCCATGGCCGAGCGCCTGCACCAGCGTGTGCGCACCGAGTTCTGGGGCTACGCCAAGGATGAGCAGCTCGACAACGAGGCGTTGATCGCCGAAAAGTACAGCGGCATCCGCCCAGCGCCGGGCTATCCGGCCTGCCCCGAACACAGTGAAAAGCAGACCATCTTCCAGCTGCTGGACGCGCAAGGGATCGGCATGTCGCTGACCGAGAGCTTCGCCATGCTGCCTACCGCGGCGGTGTCCGGTTACTACTTCAGCCATCCGCAAAGCCAGTACTTCGTGGTTGGCCGGGTGTCGCGCGAGCAGGTCACCGACTACGCCAAACGCAAGGGCGTGGATCGCGCGCAGGTGGAGCGCTGGCTGGCCTCCAACCTCGATTACGACCCGGAATAAGCCGCAACTGCTGGCGGCGACAACCGCGCCGCCAGCGCCTATCCTGCCAGCTGCCCTCCAAGCCCATACCCCATGCAAAGCCGCAATGCAGAGCTGATTCGCAAGCACGCCGCACCCGGCCGTATCGGCCTGTGTGGCACGGATGACTGGGTCGGCAAGGCGATCCGCAAGGCGCAAGCGCCGCTGACCCAGGACGGTCACCGCAGCCTGTGGTCGCACGCGTTTCTGTTCAGTGAGCAACGGCTGGACGGTCATTGGTGGGTGTTGGAGTCGGACCTGGACCTGCGCAATCGTCAGCTGCGGCTGGGCGCGCAGGAAAACCGCGCTGATCGTTACTTCGACGACGAAGCCTTCCCGAACCTGGCCATCCTCGATTTCGGCCTGGATGCCGCACAGACCCACAAGGTACAGATTGCCGCGCTGGACCTGCTGTCAGGGCTGTCCAGCTACTCGCTGAGCGAGCTGGTCGGCACCTTGTTTGCGATGCACAGCACCCGCCTGCGTCGGCGCAGCAACCTGCTGTCCAAGGAAGGCGCCCTCTACTGCTCGGCGATGGTGCAGCACTGCTATGCCGCGGCCGGCATCGATCTGCTGCCGGGCGTTCACGGCAAGAACGTCGCACCGCAGGACATCTACGACGCCGCCCTGCCCCACACCACCCACTCGTTGATCCGCGACCTGGGCATTTCCAGCCTGCGCCGCTTCACCCATGGCGCCAAAGAGCTGCTGGATACGCCGGTCGAAGACCTGTTCTGACGTAGTTGGCAGTCGCCAGCTACCCAGCTGGCGCAGATCTCAGCCCATTTCCTGCTCAAGCATCTGGATCAGCAACGCGGCCAAGGCCTTGGCTTCCGGGTCCGCGGACGGGCGGTGCAGGACCGCCAGCTCGACGCTGTCGATACGCGGCAAGCCGGACTCCACCCCCAACACCACGTGCCCGGCCGTCATCGCCCGCGCCGGCAACAGGCTGATGCCCAAACCATCGGCAACCGCTGACTGGATGCCACCAAGGCTGGAGCTGGTGAAGCTGATGCGCCACCGCCGCCCCAGGCTTTCAATCGCGTCGATCATGTCTTCGCGGTACATGCCACGCGGCGGGAACGCCACCAGCTGCACCGGCTCCGTCCCGAACGAGGGACTGCTGGCACTGTCCACCCAACACATCGGTTCCGGCCAGCACGCCACGCCCTCGCGGCTGCCACGCCGTTGCTTGACCAGGATCAGGTCGAGTTCGCCGCGGTCGTAACCCTCGGCCAAGGCGCGACTCAAGCCGCTGCTGACCTCCAGCTTCACCCGCGGATAGGCCCTGGTGAACTCAGCCAACACCGGCGTGGTACGTCCTGCAGCGAAATCTTCCGGCACCCCCAGCCTTATCACCACCGCCGCACCATCGCCCGACAAGGCTTCTGCCAGTTGCTCGTTGAGCGACAACATCCGCCGGGCGTAGCCCAGCACGGTCTCACCGATGTCCGTCGGCCGCACATCGCGCACCCCGCGATCAAGCAGGCGGTGCCCGGCAAGGTCCTCCAGCCGGCGGACTTTCTGGCTGATGGTCGATTGGGTGGAATGCAGACGCGCGGCGGCTGCGGTGAAACTGCCGCAGTCGGCCACCATCACCAGCGCCCGCAGCAGGTCCAGCTCGAAGTACACCCTATTTGTTTTTGAACTGGACTCGACCATGACATTTAATTTCACGATGACTCGCCGCACTTGTAGCATCGCCTGCAGGTTTGGGCAAACGCCCTACCTAGCTGCAAGCGCACAGAAACCCGGAAAGAGGCAGGCAATGACCGTAAAGAACTGGATGGCCGTACCGGTATTGGCCGCCGCGCTGCTGACATCAGGCGGCGTCGGCGCGAGCACGGCCAGCGCAGAGCAGTTGCAACGCGCCGCCGAAGCCGGCGACAGCCAGCGCATCGCGGTATTGCTCAGCCAGGGCAATGCCATCGACAGCCGCGATGCCAGCGGACGCACCCCCTTGTTGCTCGCAATCCGTGCGCGGCAGGCCGAAGCAGCACGCGTACTGATCGCTGCAGGGGCTGATGTCAACGCGAAAGACCAGCTCCAGGACAGCCCCTATCTGTATGCCGGCGCCAGCGGGCAGACCGAAATCCTGCAAATGACACTCGCGCACGGCGCCGACCTGCGCAGCACCAACCGCTATGGCGGCACCGCCTTGATTCCGGCAGCCGAACGCGGCCATGTCAGTACGGTGCAGCTACTGATCGAGGCCGGCGTTGACGTCGACCACATCAACAACCTGGGTTGGACCGCGCTGCTGGAGACCGTCATCCTGGGTGACGGCAGCCAACGCTACGCGCAGATCACCCAATTGCTCATTGCCGCCGGCGCCGACGTCAACCTTGCTGATGAGCAGGGCATGACCCCTCTGGCACATGCACGCCAACGTCGGCAAACCGCTATTGAACAGCTGCTACGCGCAGCAGGTGCTCGTTGAAACACTCCACGCACCCGTACTGACCGGCAACCGCCTACTACTGGAACCACCGATGAAGACCACGCTCGGCCTGCTGCTGACCACACTCGCAGCATCCATCTCGCCCGCAATCGCCGCCCAATCCCAGGCCGACGTAGTGATCCGCCATGCAACCGTGATCGATGTCGAACACGGTCGCGCGATCCCCAACCAGACCGTCGCCATCCGCGACGGCAGCATTGTCGCCGTCGGCAATGATGCACAGCTGGGCACCCAATGGCGTGCGACCACCGCTATCGATGGCCGCGGCCGCTATCTGATTCCCGGGCTGTGGGACATGCACGTCCACTTTGGCGGCGGACCGGCGCTGATCGAAGAGAACAAGGCCCTGCTGCCGCTGTACGTCGCACATGGCATCACCACCGTGCGTGATGCCTCGGGTGATCTGGCCGAGCAGGTCCTGTCGTGGCGCGGGCAGATTGCCAGTGGCCAATTGTTCGGGCCGCAGCTGTTCACCTCCGGCGCCAAGATCGAAGGTCTGGCGCCGGTGTGGAAAGGCACGATCGAGGCCGGCGACAAGGCCGGTGTGGACGCCGCGCTGGACCGCGAGCAGCGCGACCAGGTGGATTTCGTCAAGATCACCGACAGCACGTTGAAGCCGGAGCTGTTTCTGTACGCCGTCAGCCAGGCCAAGGCGCGCGGCATGCGCAGTTCCGGCCATGTACCGATGGCGTTGACCGTGGGCCAGGCCATCGAGGCCGGCATGAGTTCGATCGAGCATCTGGACTACGCCTTCAAGGCCGGGGTCAAGGATGAGGCTGCGATCGCTGCCGACTTCGCCGCCGGCAACATCGACCGGGCCGAAGCCAACCGCAGGCTGCATGCCGGCTTCGACCGCGCCACCGCGATGGCGGCGTACCGCCGTTTTGCCGAACTCGGCGTCGCCGTGACCCCGACCCTGGACGGTGGCCGGATCATCGACTTCCTCGATGTGGAGCCGCGCGACAACGATCCCTATCTGGCTTACATCGGCCCGGGGCTGCGCGACACCTACAAATGGCGCGTCGAGCGCGCCGCTAAAGCCTCGCCCGCTCAGATCGAGGCACGCCACACCCAGTACGCACAGGTGGCTGCGGTGCTGCCGATGCTGCAGGAAGCCGGCGTGCGGATCATGGCCGGCACCGATGCAGGTTTTCTGAACTCCTATAACTTCCCTGGAATCGGTCTGCACAACGAGATGGCACTGTATGTCCGCGAAGGGATGACGCCGTTGCAGGTGCTACAGTCGGCCACCCGTGCCGGCCCAGCCTGGTTCGGCAAGTTGGACCGCTATGGCGCGGTCGCCGAAGGCAAGGCGGCGGATCTGGTGCTGCTGGATCGCAATCCGCTGCAGGACATCGCGGCCACCCGCGCGATCAATACCGTGGTGATGCGCGGCAAGGTCCATGACCGTGCCGCATTGGACGCGATGCTGGCGCGGACCAAGGCGCAGGTCGCCGCATGGGACGAGCAGGCAAAGCCCTGATACCTGCACTTCAAGCCCCAGCCGATGGGACCCCGAGCAGGACCATAGCCCGGGCAAGTGCAGCCCGGGCTACATTGACCACACGCAAACCCGCAATTTGTGGGAGCGGTGTAAGCCGCGAAGCAGTAACACCATCAGGTCGCACAGGCATCTGGAACTGCAGCAAAGCCAGCTTCGCGGCTTACGCCGCTCCCACAGTCAACCGCAAGCTGGCGGACGCTGCTTGGCGAAAGTTGCCAACATTCCACCTACGAACGTTCGGTTCACCTGAAACAACGGGAATCAGCCGGATCGCGACTCTGCGAACTGCCATCCAAAGACGGCAAAGGGCACAATAGCGGCAGCGGTGCATGCCACCGCCCCCCTTTGCCTGCCCAGCGCATCCAGCGCCTCCCCATGACGTCCGTTGCCTTGCCATCACAGGCCGTGCCGACCGCACGCCTGTCGAGCTTCTACTTCTTCTACTACGCCGCGCTTGGCGCGTTCACGCCGTATTGGAGCCTGTACCTGCAGTCGCGCGGCATGACCGTCACCGCCATCAGCGTGATGATGAGCCTGTGGTACGCCACCCGCGTGATCGCGCCCAGCACCTGGACGTCGCTGGCGGCTGCTTCGCCGCATCCGATCCGCTGGCTGCGCGTGGGCTGTGTATTGACCATCGTCTGTTTCGCAGGCTTCCTGGTGCCCGCGCCGCCGTGGACGCTGTACGCGGTGATGATCGCGTTCTGCTTCTTCTACAACGCGGTGATGCCACAGTTCGAATCGATCACCCTCACCCACCTGGGTGCGGACAGCCATCGCTACGGCATGATCCGGGTCTGGGGCTCGCTGGGCTTCATCATCGTCGTCACCCTGTTCGGCTGGCTGATCGAAAAGCACGGTGCCGGCAAGCTGCCCTGGCTGATGCTGCCGCTGTTTGTACTGATGGTCGGTTCGGCCTTCCTCAACCGTTATGCGCGCAATATCAGCGCGCGCAGCCAGCACGAAGCAGGCTTCTGGAGCATCGTGCGGCAGAAACCGGTCCTGGCCTTCTTCACTGCCGCCTTCCTAGAACAGCTGTCGTTCGGCCCCTACTACACCTTCTTCTCGCTCTACATGGACCAGCACGGCTACAGCACCTCGCTGCTTGGGCTGATGTGGACTGTCGGCGTGGTGTTCGAAGTGGCGGTGTTTTTCCTGATCGCGCGCTTCTTCCGTCGCTGGGATGCCAGCTGGTTGCTGATCATCTCCATGGGAAGCGCCGTGTTGCGCTGGTGGGCCACCGCGCTGTGGCCGGAGAACCTGCCGGTGATGCTGGTCGCGCAGACCACCCATTGCCTGGGCTTCGCCGCATTCTTCGCCTCGGCCATGCAGTTGCTGGCGCGCTACTTCCCGGGCAACCTCAATGGCCATGGCCAAGGCCTGTTCTATGGTTTTTCGTCCGGTCTGGGCGGCGTACTTGGCGCCCTGATCGCTGGCCAGCTCTGGCAGTTCGGCGACGGCAAGCTCGCCTTCATCGTCGGCGGCTGTTTCGCCCTGCTCGGCACCCTGATCGCCTGGTACTGGCTACCGCCTTCGCGCCAGGCCCGGCGCATGCGATGAATCCTGCAGGCAGGCCAAACCCCTGCTATAACTGCGCCATCTCACGGCACAGGGGGCTCTGTCATGAAGTACCGTTCCTGCTTGTACGCCCTGCTGGCGGCACTGCCTTTGCTTGCAACTGGCAATGCGCGCGCCAACGAGGCCTCAACCGCACCGATCGGCATATTTGCCGTTGCCTGTGTCGATCTGCTCGACAAGCCCGATACCTTCGCCGAGGTAATGAGCAATCGGGGCGACCGCGTCCAGGACCCTGAGGCGAGAGAGTTTCTTCGCGACAGGCCTGGCAAGGCCTGGCTTGTCAACTTCGAAGGCATCCCCTATGGATTCTCCTGGGCCGACGATGGAACCTGCCGGGTCACGATCATGAGCGGCGAGCCCAAGGAGATTGCAAACGAGTTCGGAAGGCTTGGCCAAATGGCCCCGGATGGCTATACCTCGACCATGGACCTGACCTCCATCGACGAAAGGGGCTGGACGGTCCACACCTATACCTGGCGCGGCAGCGGTGAAGACCGCGCCATCCAGATGCGGCTGTCACTCAACCCGAAGACCGGGACGGGCTTACGCGGGAACGCCAGCGCCCGCTACGTTGCAGCACCACGTTGAGCCAGTCACCTGACGGGGTCTTGGAATCGCCTCGATCACACCACCTTTCATATATGCATAGCACCTGATTTTGCTGCGCTGACAAACACAGCACCGTCAACCCCGATTCCGGGCCGTGGGAGCGATCGCACTCTCCATGCCGAGCACAAGACCCGTACGACTCAATGTACTTCTGTCGCCTGATGACTGCGGAACGAGGGCAGCAACGTTCGATTGCCGTGACCACTCAAATGGTCACCGTCGAAATAGAGTGGCTTGCCCGCTTGCTCAGGCTGGCAGGTCGCCCCTGGACACAATACCGGCAATGGGTCCCAGACACTCGCGCCAGGCAGTGCCTGCGCGACCTGTTTCAAGCTGGTCATCGCGGGTGTCCGTAGTGCCTCCATTCGCTCGCGCGAAACCGCCATGCCGTTCACGCAGATCGGATTGCCGCGATTGAACGCATCCGAACAACGGAACGGGGGCGCAGCCAGAACCGGCTTTGGTGCTTCCAGTACGATCCGGATGCCGCGATCGGCCAAGGGCTTCAGTGCAGCAATTGCGAGGCGCACATCCTCCTCCCGCTTTACCGCAGCCTCCCCACTCTGCACCGCTGAAAGTGCGTGCTGCTGATCCAGCAACTCATACTGCTCAACCAGTCTTGGCACCCGAAGGCCTGGGAGGAACAGCACATCGCCGGCGCGGGCCTGCATGGCTACATCTGCGAGGATGTGGGTAACGTAGGAGGCGCAGCCCGGATCGGCCTGTTGTCGGCCTTGCAGCCCAACCAGCGCACAGCCCGCGCTCGCATACAGACGGACCTGCCCACCGTCGAGCAGAACCGAACGACGCAGCATCTCCCTGTAAGCCAGCGCATGCGAATCACCCGCCACGAACAAACGCCGCTCACCACCTTTTCCCGCTGCGCACTTGCCACGCTCGAACTGCTGCACCTGACCACCCGCAACCGGCAGACGCGACACCACCAACTCGCAATCAGGGAACTCCTTCTTCAAATCCTTTGCATACGGGTACCAGTCCAGCGGGTGGCGACTGACCGTACTCAAGGAGATGTGCTGGGCAGCGCGTTCCAGTTGCTTCTGCAAGCCCATGCCCAGCAGCAACACAATCAAGCCGCCTGCCACCCAGCGCAGATCCGAGGCACGCCAGCGCCTGCCAAAGCGCAGCGGCTGTTCCACCCATCGCCAAGACAGCCAGGCCAGCAGTGCGGTGCAGAACAATGCCAATACATCGGTACCCAGCGAGTCCAGACCAAGCGTCCAGCGGAACAGAACGAATACCGGCCAATGCCATAGATAGAGCGAATAGGACATCCGCCCTATCACCAGCACCGGCTGCGCCGACAGACTGCTACCGATCCAGCCGGCGGCGGAACGGTGCAACAGCCCCAGCAAACCCAGCGTACCAAGCACCGGCCACAAACCATCGATCCATGGCGAGTGGCCGGGACGCGCGCTCCATAGTCCGTACGCCAGCAAACTGGCACTGCCCAATTGCAGCAACATGGACCAAGGCCCTGTCGCTCGCCCTCCACTGGTCACAGGCCCGCGCATATCGAGCACTTGGAACAGCAGTACGCCAGCACCCAACTGCCAGAATCGCGTGGTGGTTTGATAGAAGGACGCGATCTCCTGCCCGCCCTGCAGCGCGCGACTGATCGCAAACAGCGCCGACCCAGCCGTGGCCAAGCCAAACAGCAGCATCGACAAGCCCCGACCCCGGCCGCCCTTGGACCAGGCCATGAACAACAAGGGGAACAGCAGATAGAACTGCTCCTCCACACCGAGCGACCAGGTATGGGTGTAAGGATTGAACTCACTACGTGGCGAGAAGTAGTCGTTGCCCGTCCGGGCCAACACCCAGTTGCTCAGCCCGATAAACGCCATGCGCCCGGTCTTGCCACTGGTTTCGCTGAGCCAGGATTCGGGAATGAACAAGGTGCTCAGCAGACCCGTGGCCAACAGGCACACCACCAACGCCGGCATGATCCGACGCATGCGCCGCGCATAGAAGCCCAGCACTCCCTTCCAGCCACCGAAGCTGGAGGAGCGCGCCACAGAGGCACTGACCACATAGCCGGAAATGACAAAGAACACATCCACGCCGGTAAATCCGCCCGGCAACCAATTCGGATTGAGGTGGTAAAAGATGACCGCGAGCACGGCAATGGCACGCAGGCCGTCAACGTGGGGGAGATAGCCTTCCTGCTTCAACTGTCCCTGCATTGTTTTCCCCATAAAAAAAACGGGCGCCAGCGGCGCCCGTTATCTGCATCATAGCCAATCGCTTACCAGACCAGATCGTCCGGCACCTGGTACTGCGGGTCCGCGTAGGGATCAGCATCTGCCGGGGCGTTCGGATCAACCTTCAGCGCCACGGCCTGGGCAAATATCTCCTCGGCCTGCGCCAACACTTCGGCAGTCACCAACAGGTAGCGACCGTTCTGCTGCAGCACGCCCAGCTCGCCGGCGTTGAGCGCCTTGAGTTGTTCGGCATTGACGTAGACGCGCTTGATCTTGCCGCCGTACGGGAAGTGACGGGCAATATCGGCGTTCGGATCATTCAGACCCTTGTCCTTGATCAACTCATCGAGCTTGGCGCGCGCTTCGCGACGCAGGCGTGCTTCTTCCTGCTTGGCCTGTTCGGCCTGGATGCGTTCGTCCTTTTCCTTCTGCGCACGGATCGCATAGGCCTTGGCCAGATCAATGTCTTCCTGCGAGCGCGGCTTGCGCGGACCCTGCTGCGGCCGCGCTTGCCCGGGCTTGCCCGGATGGGACGGCTTGCCGTGCTGTGCAGGCTTGCCTGCATGCGCGGGCTTGTTGCCCGCTTGCTGCGGCCGGCCTTGGCCAGGCTTGCCCTGCGGACGGCCGTCACGGCGCGGTTCCGGCTTGCGCTCCGGTTTGGGAGCAGGCTTGAAACCCAGCCCTAGCAGCTGGTCACGAATATTGTCACTCATGGGAAATATCAGTAGTGCGGGGGCGGTGGTTCATCGGCGGCATCGGCGTACAAGGCCGTGCGCACCTTGCCCAGGTCATCAAGTAAGTGGCGCAACAGATCAGCATTGCGCGAGCCCTGCATGCGCGCATCAGCCAATGCTTCGCTCATCTCCGCAAGCGCGTGCTCCTGGAAAGAAACACGCATCTCCAGTTCAACCAAACGTGCTTCCAGCGCCTGTTCGCGCTGCTCGGGAGTTGATTCATGCATGTACGGAACGTCCTCGACCTATGCCGTAATACGCCAGGCCTGCGGCTTCGATCTCAGCCGGGTCGTAGAGGTTACGGCCATCAAATACCACCGCATCACCAAGCGCTTCGCGCATGCGCGCAAAGTCAGGGCTGCGGAACTGCTTCCACTCGGTGACTACTACCAGAGCGTCCGCATCATGCAGTGCTGCAAAGGCGGAGTCACAGAACACCAGGTCTTCGCGCTCGCCAAAAACACGACGGGCTTCATCCATCGCTTCCGGATCGAACACCTGCACCTTGGCACCGGCTTCCCACAACTGCGCCAATACACGCCGGCTCGGCGCCTCACGCATATCGTCGGTATTTGGCTTGAATGCCAAGCCCCATACAGCGAAGGTCTTGCCGCGCACGCCCTCGTCTTCACCGCGGTCGTAATGACGCTGGATCAGCTCGAAGAGATGGCCTTTCTGAGCAGCGTTTACCGCCTCCACCGCATTGAGCAGTTGCGGCTGGTGACCATGTTGAGCGGCAGTGCGCGCCAGCGCCTGCACGTCCTTGGGGAAGCAGGAGCCGCCGTAGCCGGCACCCGGATAAATGAAATGCCAGCCGATGCGCGGATCAGAACCTATGCCCTGACGGACCTGCTCGATATCGGCGCCTACGCGCTCGGCGATATTCGCGATTTCATTCATGAAACTAATCTTGGTCGCCAACATCGCATTGGCGGCATACTTGGTCAGCTCGGCCGACCGCACGTCCATTTCCACAACGCGGTCGCGGTTGCGGTTGAACGGCGCATATAGCCTCCGCAATACCGCCACCGCATGGGCGTTGTTGGCGCCAATGACGATGCGGTCCGGGCGCATGCAATCCGCGACCGCATCACCTTCCTTCAGGAATTCGGGGTTGGAGACCACATCGAAGGCGATCTCCTGACCACGCGCGGCCAGCTCTTCAGCGATGGCGGCACGGACCTTGTCAGCGGTACCTACCGGCACCGTCGACTTGTTCACCACCACAGCGGGCCGTGAGAGATGGCGGCCGATGGTGCGGGCCACCGCCAGCACATACTGCAGATCAGCACTGCCGTCTTCGTCCGGCGGCGTACCGACCGCGATGAAGATCACCTCACCGTGGTCGATCGCCTTCGCCGCTTCCGTGGTGAAGGCCAAACGCCCGGAGGCGTGATTGGCCTTCACCATCGGCTCCAGGCCTGGTTCGTAGATCGGGATGATGCCCCGCTCCAGACCATCGACCTTGGCCTGGTCGATATCGACGCAGACCACATCGTGCCCTACTTCCGCCAAGCAGGTCCCGGTAACGAGACCCACATAGCCGGTTCCGAAAATAGCTACACGCATGGTTGCGCCTACTCCGTAACTCAGCCTTACGGCATGATGCCCAGCAACTCGACGTCGAAGCTCAACGTCGCATTCGGACCGATCGGGCCGCCCTGGGTGCCGGCTTCGCCATAAGCAAGTTCGCCCGGAATCCAGAAGCGGTACTTGGAACCGACCGGCATCAGCGCCACGCCTTCGGTCCAGCCCTTGATGACCTGGTCCAGACCAAAATCAACCGGCTGGCCGCGCTGGTAGCTGCTGTCGAACACTTCGCCGTTGAGCAGCTTGCCTTCGTAGTTCACGCGCACGCGGCTGCTGGCCATCGGGCGCTCGCCGCTGCCGGCGCGGATCACCTGATACTGCAGGCCCGAAGCGGTGGTCACCACGCCCGGCTGGGTCTTGTTCTTGGCGAGGAAAGCATTGCCTTCTTCGCGGTTGGTCTGGGCGGCCTTACCGGCCGCAGCCTTCATTTCAGCTTCCTTGGTGGCGCTGAATGCCTGCAGCACGCCCTGCGCCTGCTCGCGGGTCATCAACGGGGTGCCCTTGGCGAACACGGTGCTGATCGCCTGGAACACCGAATCGAGATCAATCTCATCCTTGATGCGTGCCAGCGACGGGCCGACAGCGAAGCTGCCCAACATCAGGCCGACCTTTTCACGGTCAACCGACGGCGGTGCGCTGCCCGGCGCCACGCCCGGAACCTGCTGGCCGGAACGGGCCATCATCACGGTGCGCAGTGCCTGGTCGGTCTTCTGTGCATCTTCCTGCGACAACAGCGGCTGGCCGCCAGCAAAGGCGTTCTCGACAGCGCGGCGCATTGCAGCCACGTCTACTTCCGAGGCAACCGGCTCAAACGAGCTGGCCACGTCGATACCGATGGCGTAGCCAATCTTTTCACGATCCGAGGTCAAAACAGACTTCTCCTTGGTCGCCGCGGCAGCGGCAGGTTGTTGCGAAAAAACGACCCCGGGGGCCGCCATCGCCAAAATCAGAAGCGACGCAACCGCGCCACGCTTTCCCATCTTCATTCGCTGCATTCCTGGAAGTGAACAAACGCCACCGGCGGCGCGAGGGGCGATATTGTCGCACGCGCACCGCAGATGTCGAGGCACGTCAACGCTGCGGCGCTGCGGCGGCCAGCGCACGATCAATCGCCGCGCGCAGTTCCGGATCATCCGGTTTCACCTTGCTCGGGAACTGCGCCAGCACGCGCCCATCGCGTGATATCAGATATTTATGAAAGTTCCAGCCTGGTGCCACGCCGCTGAGGCGGGTCAGATCCTGATACAGCGGTGTCGCTTCCGGCCCGACCACATGCACTTTCTCGAACATGGGGAACTTCACCCCATAGGTAAGCGTGCAGAACTCCTGAATCTGCGCCTCGCTACCGGGCTCCTGGCCTTTGAAATCATTGGACGGAAAGCCCAACACGGCAAAGCCGCGTGGTGACAGTTCCTGCTGCAATGCCTCCAGCCCCTCGTATTGCGGGGTGAATCCGCACTTGGAGGCGGTATTGACCACCAACAGCACCTTGCCACCGTACGCGCGATTCAGGTTCACCTCGTCTTTTCCGGCCAGCGAGCGGTAGTTGCGGTCCAGCAACGGACCCGCAACCACATCCAACGCACCACCAGCGCCCGCCACAAAGGCAATTGAAATCAATAAATTACGAATGTTCACTGGTTTCTCCTGAGCACAACAAGCAAGTTTTGAGCGGCATAGGCCATTAGTTTGGTCAGAACCAGTTGCATGTCGGCGTGTCGGTGTTATAGTTTCATACAACACCAGCCACCCTACACAGGGGCCTTATGAACACCAAGCACGGCAGACACGCTCTCCACGCACTGATGGTCACAGGCACCTTGCTGTTGCTGGGCTGCTCAACCTCCCTCGGCAACGGCCTTGCCGGTGCCAGGGATTATGCAGCCCAGGTGGGCGGTGATGGGCAGGACGCCGACGAAACTCCCAAAGCGAAACGACCGGCCCGCCGTATGCGGACCAGCCTTTCGATGCCTTACTTTTCTTTCGCACAGCTGAATTCGCGGAGCTGACCCATGAGCGATATACAGTGGAGCGATGGCGCTCCCATTTACCGCCAGCTGAAGGATCGCGTGATCGCGATGATGCTGGACGGGATCCTGAAGCCGGGCGACGCCCTGCCCTCGGTACGTCAGGTCGCGGCCGAGTACCAATTGAATCCGATCACCGTCTCGCGCGCCTATCAGGAATTGGCCGACGAGAACCTGGTCGAGAAACGTCGTGGCCTTGGTATGTTCATGACCGAGGAGGCCGCCCAGAAGCTGCGCGGCAACGAGCGTGATCGTTTTCTCAATGACGAATGGCCGGCCGTGCTGGAGCGTATCCAGCGCCTTGGCCTGACCATGAAAGATTTGCTGCCACCGGGGACCACTCTATGAACGCCGCCGTCGAAGCCGTCGTTTCCGCCAAGGGCCTGCGCAAGGCCTACAAGCAGAAGCCAGCGCTGGACAACACCAGCTTCACCATCGAACCGGGCCGCATAGTCGGCCTGATCGGCCCCAACGGCGCCGGCAAGACCACGGCGCTCAAGGCCCTGCTCGGCCTGACCTCGTTTGACGGCGACCTGCAGGTGCTGGGCATGGACCCGCGCAGCCAGCGCGATGACCTGATGAATGATGTCTGCTTCATCGCCGACGTGGCGGTGCTGCCGCGCTGGTTGCGGGTCAAGGAGGCCATCGACTTTGTGGCCGGCGTGCATCCACGCTTTGACCGCGCCCGCTGCGAGCGCTTCCTGGCCAACACCAAGCTCAGCCCCAAGCAACGCGTGCGGGAGATGTCCAAGGGCATGGTGGTACAGCTGCACCTTGCCCTGGTGATGGCCATCGACGCCAAGATCCTGGTGCTGGACGAGCCCACTCTGGGCCTGGACATCATGTACCGCAAGGAGTTCTACCAGCGCTTGCTGGAGGATTACTTCGATGAGCAGAAGACCATCATCATCACCACCCACCAGGTGGAGGAGATCGAGCACATCCTGACCGACGTGCTGTTCATCCGCGATGGCTCGATCGTGCTTTCCTCCGATATGGAGGCGCTGGCCGAGCGCTACACCGAACTGCTGGCCTCGGCCGACACGCTGCAGGCCGCCCGCTCCCTTGGTCCGATTGAAGAACGCGCCCTGCCATTCGGCAAGACCGTACTGCTGTTCGATGGCGCCAACCGCAACCAACTCGCCGCCATGGGCGAAATCCGCACCCCCGGCCTGGCCGACCTGTTCGTGGCCACCATGAAGGGAACCTACGCATGAACGCCGCTCACCACATCACCCCGCTCGGCAAGTTCAAATGGCTGCTCAAGCGTGAGTACTGGGAAAACCGGGGCGGCTTCGTCTGGGCCCAGGTCATCACCGGCGGCATCGCCATCCTGTTCGCCAGCATCGGCGCACTGATTGGCGTGTTTGCCGCCCGCAACTCCGATGGCATCAACCACATGGGCGATGTCAGCGAGTACCTCAAGGTCATGGGCGCATTCGGCGATGGCCTGCTGCTGGCAGGCATCTTCCTGGCCTCGTTGATCCTTGCCTTCGTGGTGTTCTTCTACGCACTGGGCAGTCTCTATGACGATCGCCGCGACCGCAGCGTGCTGTTCTGGAAGTCGTTGCCGGTCTCCGACACACAGACCGTGCTGTCCAAGGCACTGTGGGCGCTGGTGCTCGCACCGCTGATCGCGATGATCATCGGTCTGGCTGTTGGCCTGGTGCTGTGGGTGGTTGCCATGTTGGGCGCGGCCGGTGCCGGCGCCACCAGTCCCTGGGCGATTGCCACCCACTCGCACCCGTTCCGCATCCTCGGTCTGGTCCTGAGCACTCTTCCAGTAAGCCTGCTCTGGGCGCTGCCAACCGTGGGCTGGCTGATGTTCTGCTCGGCGCTGGTGCGTACCAAACCGTTCCTGTGGGCGGTGCTGATACCGCTACTGGCCTGCACCATGATCAGCATCCTCGGCGCGATGCCGGGCGTGAAGCTGCCGCTGGGCTGGATCTGGTACACCGTTGCCTACCGCGGCCTGCTCAGCGTGTTCCCCTCATCCTGGCTGCCACGCGGTTTGACCGACACCAACATCAGTGACAATGATCTGCAGACGCCTGCCGATCTGGTGCAGTGGTTGCTGCAGCATCACAGCCTCAGCAAAGTACTGTCCAATCCCGATATCTGGATTGGCGCGGCTATCGGCATCGCCCTCATCGTTGCAGCTGTTTACCTGCGCCGCCGTCGCGACGACATCTGAAGTTCGATCAGGAGAATGTTCATGCACAAGACGTTTGTACTGGCCGCATTGCTGGCTGTACCTGGCGCAGCCTTCGCCAGCCAGCCCTGCGCTTTCACCGCACCGCAGTCGCTGAACCTGGACCTGGGCGGCAGCAAGACCGTGATGTTCGAAGTGAACAGCCACGACCTGCGCCTGCAGGCCAGCCCAGGCGCAAGGGCCGCGCTCAGCGGGCGTAGCTGCGCTTCCAGCCAGGAACTGCTGGACCAGCTTTCGCTGAGCCAGCGCAAGGTTGGCGACAAGCTGGTGGTGACGCTGGAACGCCGCAGCCAAGGGCTGAACATCAACATGGGCCACACCTACGCCTATCTGGACCTGACCGGCAGCCTGCCGGACGACGTTCTGGTGCAGCTCAAGGTCGGCTCCGGTGATGCCTCCCTGGCCGGCGCGCAGAGCATGAGCGCCGATGTGGGTTCGGGCGATGTCAGTGCACGTGACATCAAGGGCCTGGCCACGGCAGCAGTGGGGTCAGGCGATGTCGAGTTCCACAACATCGGCTCGCTTCACGTGCTCTCGGTAGGTTCGGGTGATGCCAAGGCCAATGGCGTGCGCGGCGACGTGCGGGTGGGCAGCGTTGGCTCCGGTGATATCGAACTGCAGGGCGTACAAGGCGCGGTGACGATTGAAAGCATCGGCTCGGGTGACGTCGACATTCGCGACAGCCGCGGCGCGGTGCGCCTGGGCTCGCTGGGCTCGGGTGATCTGGATGTCCGCGGCGCGGCCAGCCTCAAGGTTGACCGGCTCGGCAGCGGCTCGGTGAATCATTCCGGCATCAGCGGCAGCGTCGATCTGCCCAAAAAGCGCTAATTCCTTCCAATCGCAACGGAACGCACACCATGAAGATCCTCAACGCATCCCTGCTCGCCTTGGCCTTGGCAATCCCGCTGGCCGCCTGCGGTGAAAAGCCGGCGGCCAATGCACCGGTTACCGACACCACCGTTGGTGCCAAGGTCCGCGAAGCCACCGACAAAGCCCGCAAGGAGATGGCCGAAGGCAATATCAGCATCGGCTCCGATGGCGCCAAGGTGGAGCTCACCCCAAGCGGCGACCTGCTGATCAACGGCGCATCCATCCCGCTCAACGACAGCCAACGCGCGATCACCCTGCGTTATCGCACGCAGATGATCGGCATCGCCGAAGCCGGCATCGACATCGGCGTGCAGGGTGCCAACCTGGGTGCGAAGGCCGCTGGCGAGGCGATCAAAGGCATCTTCTCTGGCAACTCCGAACAGATCGAAGCACGCATCAATGCCGAGGCAGACAAGATCAAGGCCAGCGCCGCCAAGATCTGCGACCAGTTGCCTGCGCTGATGGCCACCCAGCAGCAACTGGCTGCGGCGGTGCCCGAGTTCAAGCCGTACGCAAAGATGGACCAGAGCGACATCGACGATTGCCGCAACGGCAACGGCAACGTCCAGATCCCCTGATAGGGGAGCCTGACCTGCACTCTGGCGGGGGCGGTAGAATGCCCGCCCCCGTCGTTGCTGCCCTGCTGCCATGAAAAGACTGTTGTTGTTGATCCTCGTTGCCTTCGCCACCCTGGCCACCGGCTGTGACCGCGAGAAGTACGCCGAGCACCGCAGCGAGCGCAGCAAGCCCAAGGCCGAGGTCACCCTGGAGCGCATCGCCATCCGCCGCGCACCCTACCCCAACCTGGATATCCTGCCGGATGGCCGCCTGCGCGTTGATGACATCGTCATCCCCTTGAACGCCGAGCAGCAGGCAATGCTGCAGACCAGCTTCGTCAAGCTGCAGATCCTGCGCCAGAACACCTTGGTGGACGCCGATCCGGCAACAGCACAGGAGCGCACACTGCCGCTGCAGATCCCCGAAGGCCAATCGCCGTTCCCGCCGGACCTGGCCAAGCACATTCCCGAGTTCGAAAAGTACGACGAAGCCTTGGCCAATCTGCGCGCCGTGCGCTGAGCCCGTCGTAGCCAATAACGCCAATGTAGGGCCGAGCCATGCTCGGCAGAGGCCGGCCCAGCAACCTCTCCCGCAGGGGAGGCGTAGACCGCGACGCGAACAGCCCCCGAAGGCCGAAAGCCACCCCCTCCCCAGCCCTCCCCTTCGCTACGCGAAAGGGAGGGGGCAAACCCATCAATGGTCGTGGATACCGCCCAGGGTCAGCGCTGCCGGATCCAGCAGGCGCTTCAACTCGGCCTCGGACAAGCCACTGTCCTCCAGCGCCACTTCCAGCACCGGACGCTGCTCCTTGTAGGCGCGCTTGGCAATCGACGCGGCCTTCTCGTAGCCGATGATCGGGTTCAACGCAGTCACCAGGATGGGATTGCGGGCCAAAGCCACGCGCACCCGCTCCTGCTTGACCACCAGACCCACGAAGACCTTGTCGGCCAGCAGGTTCATCACATTCGACAGCAGCTGGATCGAATCCAGCAGGTTGGCCGCGATCAACGGCAGCGCCACGTTCAACTGGAAGCTGCCGGTCTGCCCGGCCACGGTGATCGCCGCATGGTGACCAATCACCTGCGCTGCCACCATCACGGTTGCCTCCGGGATCACCGGATTGACCTTGCCCGGCATGATCGAGCTGCCCGGCTGCAAGGCTGGCAGCTCCACTTCGCCCAGGCCGGCCAGCGGACCGGAGTTCATCCAGCGCAGGTCATTGGCGATCTTGATCAAGGCCACCGCCAGCGCATTGAGCTGGCCTGACAGTTCCACCGCGTCATCCTGCGCAGCCAGCCCTTCAAACTTGTTGGCGGCACTCTCGAACTTGACCCCGGTGCTGAGCGACAGCGCCCGCGCCACCTTGCCACCAAAACGCGGATCGGCGTTGATGCCGGTGCCGATCGCGGTACCGCCCAGCGGCAAACGACGCAGGCGCTTCAAGGCATCCTCGATGCGCCCTTCGGCCGAGGCCAACTGTGCCGACCAGGCACCGAATTCCTGGGCAAAGGTCAGCGGCATCGCGTCCATCAGGTGGGTGCGGCCGGTCTTGACGATCTTGCCCAGCGTGCGGGCGCGCTTGTCGATGGTCTTGCGCAGGTGCTTGAGCGCCGGCAGCAGCGATTCCATCACCTCGAGCTGGGCCGAGACGCGGATGGCGGTCGGGATGACGTCATTGGAGCTCTGCCCCAGATTGACGTGATCGTTGGGATGCACCGCGGTCTTGCCGGCCTTGCCACCGTGGTTGGCCAGTGTGGCGATGACCTCGTTGGCATTCATGTTCGACGAAGTGCCCGAGCCGGTCTGGTAGACATCGATCGGGAATTGGGCGTCATGCGCGCCGATGGCCACTTCGGTGGCCGCCGACTGGATCGCCTTGCCAACACCCTTGGGCAACAGCCCCAGGCCGGTGTTGACCTCGGCCGCGGCACCCTTGATCAGGCCCAGCGCTCGGATGAAGGCGCGCGGCATGCGCTGCCCGGAAATCGGGAAATTCTCCACCGCGCGCTGGGTCTGCGCGCCCCACAGGGCCTCGGCGGGCACCTGCAGTTCGCCCATGCTGTCGTGTTCGGTCCGGAAACCACTCTTGGAAACCTTGCTCATCATCAACTCCGCACATCTTCGTTGGGGTAAAAGGAAGCTGCTGCGGCTGGCAATGGGCAGGCTTCCCTGGCTGGCGGCTGCGCACACCATACCCGTCATGTGCGGCAATGGCACCTGCGGCCGACGGGATTCAATGGCCCGCCAGCGGTCGTTGCCCTGGCAGCGTAGAATATGCGCCCCCGCTACTGCCCAACGCCTGCCGCCATGACGGATACGTCCCGCCAAGAAGCCGCCCTGCTAGCCCTGTCCCCGCTTGATGGCCGTTATGCCGGCAAGGTCGACGCCCTGCGCCCGATCTTCTCCGAGTACGGCCTGATCAAGGCCCGCGTCAAGGTCGAGATCGAATGGCTGCTGGCGCTGGGCGCCGAACCGGGGATCACCGAGCTGGCCGACTTCTCGGCGGCCGGCAAGGCCAAGCTGCGTGCACTGGCCGATGGGTTCTCGGTCGAGAACGCTGCCCGCGTCAAGGAAATCGAGCGCACCACCAACCACGACGTCAAGGCCGTTGAGTACTTCATCAAGGAGCAGCTCAAGGACGACGCCGAGCTGGCACCGGCGCTGGAGTTCGTGCATTTCGCCTGCACCAGCGAGGACATCAACAACCTGTCCTATGGCCTGATGCTGGCTGAAGCCCGCAACAAGGTGATTCTGCCCGGTTACAGCGGCATCGCCGCCTCGCTGCGCCAGCTGGCCCACGCCCAGGCAGAACAGCCCATGCTGTCGCGCACCCACGGCCAGACCGCCTCGCCGACCACCCTAGGCAAGGAACTGGCCAACGTCGTCGCCCGCCTGGAACGGCAGATCCGCCAGATCGGCGCGGTCGAGCTGACCGGCAAGATCAACGGCGCCGTCGGCAACTACAACGCCCATGTCGTGTCCTACCCGAACATCGACTGGCCCGCCTTCGCCGAGCGTTTCGTGACCTCGCTGGGCCTGGTGTTCAACCCCTACACCACCCAGATCGAGCCGCATGACAACGTCGCCGAGATCGGCGATGCCGCACGCCGCGCCAACACCATCCTGATCGACCTGTCGCGCGACATCTGGGGCTACATCTCGCTGGGCTACTTCAAGCAGAAGCTCAAGGAAGGCGAAGTCGGCTCCTCGACCATGCCGCACAAGGTCAACCCGATCGACTTCGAGAATGCCGAAGGCAACTTCGGTATCGCCAACGCCCTGTTCGAGCACTTCAGTGCCAAGCTGCCGATCAGTCGCTGGCAGCGCGACCTGACCGATTCCACTGTACTGCGCGCCGTCGGCACCGCCTTCGGCCACAGCCAGGTGGGCCTGGAGTCGCTGGCCAAGGGTCTGGGCAAGCTGACCGTGAACCCGGAGCGCCTGGACGCCGATCTGGACGCTGCCTGGGAAGTGCTGGCCGAAGCCGTGCAGACGGTGATGCGCCGCCACGGCCTGCCGAACCCCTACGAGCAGCTCAAGGCCCTGACCCGCGGCCACGGCATCACCGCCGATTCGATGCGCGAATTCATCGAGACCCTGGAGCTGCCGGCTGACGCCAAGCAGCGCCTGCGCGAGTTGACTCCGGGTGGGTATGCCGGTTTGGCGGCGCAGTTGGCCAAGGCGATCTGAGCCCAACGCCCTCAGCAGCGCAGGTTCCTCTCTCCCAGCATCGGGTGAGAGGAACTGAAACACTCTTCACTACCTATCCGCCGCCAGACGGAAACGTTCGAATCCACCGCCAGCCAAAACCCGGTAACCGCGAAGCGCGGGCCGATCGTGGATGACAACGCTATTGCTGACCGACAAGTCGCGAGTGCCCGTGCTTGCCTCAGGGCTCTGGAAGATTGGAAACCAATAGTGTAGAAAAGGCGATTAGCGGTGCCGCAATTGGCGGCGACCGGCTTTGCCGGGCAGGACACACAGGGCCTGCAAGACGAAGCGCCACCACATCCACTCGTAATGGAGAGGATGTGGTGGCGCTTTTTTTTTGCCCGAATTTTCAACAGGGGGGAAATTCATGGCTACTGTCCAGACATTGGCTCCATCTGCCCCGGTCATTCACGCTGACCGGTTACTCAGGTTGTCGCTTGGCGCTATCTGCCTCGCCTCGTTGCTGCTGGCTTTACGATCCGGCGCATGGCTACCGTTTCTGGGCGCAACCGTGCCAGCTACGCTGATAGGCGCCTGGTTCAGCCGCGCGCAAGCCAGCGGCGGCATACGCAGTCGTGTGATCCTGGCCCTGTCGTTGAGCGTTGTAGTCGTTGCCGTTTCCATACAGATGCCGACGCTGCACGATGAAGCGTGGGCAGCCGAACTCGTCCTGCTCTGCCTGCTTGCCCACTACCGTGAACGCGCACCCGTCATCAGCGCGGCGATCGTCATGGTCGTCCACCATCTGGCCGCGCATTGGCCAAGTGCCAATGACACCTGGCTGGAAGCCAACGCTGCAACGCCACTACACATAAGCAGCCTATTGCTGGTTGCAGGCATTTCCTGCGTGCTCTCCACGCCGCATCCCGCCACTGCAGACAGCCAGACCGACAACTCCAACGGTACTCAGGATGCAAATTCCAGCACCCTGGAACCGCCACCCTCATCCACCCAACTGGCCAGCCAAGATCACATGGCACGTGCGCTGAGCTTCTCCTGTGCCGGCATGATGATTGCGAATACCAGCCATGAGATCGTCTACGCCAATCCCGCGGTGATTGCCATTCTGCGCAATCAACAGCAGGAACTGCGCAAGGCATTTTCCGACTTTGATCCCGACAGACTGGTCGGCACCAACATCCATATATTCCACCGCAACCCGGTGCACGTGCGTGCACTACTGGACACACTTGCTGCCCCGCATTCCAGCCGCATCCAGATCGGTGACGCACACTTCCACCTCAACGTCACTCCGATGCACTGCACTGACGGAAAGCCAATGGGCTTCGTAGTTGAGTGGCACGACCGTACCACCGAGTTCCGCATGGAACAGGACATCGCCGCAATCATCGATGCCGCCGCTCAAGGCCACTTGGATCAACGCCTGCATAGCCACACCGACGACGGCCTGATGGGGCGCCTCTCCGACGGAATCAACCGTCTTCTGGAAGCCACCTCGGAGAGCACCAATGAAATGCGCCAGATTCTCTCCGCCCTATCCCGTGGCGACCTGAGCCATCGCATCAAACGCGATTTCCAAGGGGTGTTCGGCGAGATGAAAGGGGATGCCAATGCCACCGCCGCACACTTGGCTGCCATCGTCGCCCGCATCCAGCAGACCGCCAATGACATCGACACCTCGGTCCAGATGATAGGCAGCGGCAATGAGGAGCTCTCCACGCGCACCGAGCAACAAGCAACAACGCTGGAAGAAGCCGCATCATCGCTGGATCAGCTGACCCAGGTCATCACCCACAATGCTGATGCCGCGCAACAAGCAAGCTTGCTTACCCGGCAGGCAGCCTGCGTCGCGCAACAAGGCGACCAAGTGGTTGGTGAAGTGGCAACCACAATGCTGGCGATCGAAGCCTCGTCTAAAAAAATCGCCGAGATCATCAGCGTCATCGACGGCATCAGCTTCCAGACCAACATCCTGGCCCTGAATGCCGCCGTGGAAGCCGCCCGTGCCGGTGACAGCGGCCGAAGCTTCGCAGTGGTCGCCACGGAAGTACGTGCATTGGCGCAACGCTCCGCGGCAGCGGCACTGGAGATACGCCAGCTCATCTCTGAATCCGTGGACAAGGTAGCCAGCGGTTCCGCGCTGGCGGAGCGGGCCCGTATCACCATGGAAGACATTGTCGCCTCGGTACGTCAAGCCACCGCGATAACAGCCGATATTTCCAGCGCCTCCCGCGAACAAAGCAGCGACATATCGCGGATCAACCGGACCATCGCTCAGATGGATATCACCACCCGCCAGAATGCCAAACTCGTACAGGACACCAACAGCGCCACTCACGCCATGCAGCAACAGGCTGATGCACTGACCCTGGCCATCTCGCGATTCCAACTTGATGCAACGCCTGCACCCGGCCATCGCCACGACAGCACCACGACGGCAGACCGGCACCCCTTACACAGCTCCAGGAAAGTTGATGCTTCCAGCCGTTGAGAGAAACGAAGATGTTGACGCGATTGCCAGCGATGTCCCACCGCCCTTGCATGAAGCCCCGCTCACCCTGCACACCGCCGCCGCTGCAGAAACACCGGCCATGCGCCGCGCCAGACTTCCGGCCCGCGATGGAAGGCCTGTGATGAACCGCATTGTCTGCACGGACCCGCAACTGGCAAGCCGGCTACGGTTGTTCTTTGAAGATCTCGAGGACGGCCAGGTCATCAGCCAAAGCAGTGACTGCAGCCAAGCTCCGCTATGCCGCTGGCTCGACCCCAGCGAACTCGGCCCCGCCGGCCATGTCCAGGCAGCGTTATGTGACGCGATCGAAACGCTGGAACGTAGCCGCAATGCGTTCCGCTCGCGCGAGATGGGACAACTGCGGCAGCGCCTGCTGCGCCTGCTGGAAGATCTGTCCACACCCAGCTGACAGCGCGCCACCCAAGGATCTAGAGCGACAGAGCCGGGCAGGACCCCAGGGTCCTGCAGCACAGGCTGCCGTGACTGCCGTAGCGCCCCAGTGGCAATCGCGGCGTCTTTTCACTACCGCCGTTGTGTACAGGGGGACCTAATGGGTGCTGCCGAACTACTCCAGGAATTGATCCAGCGCATCGGCCTGGATCAGGCTGAGCTTGCCGAACGCCACCAGCTGCTTGAATGGCAGGATGGTGACAGGCTGGCGCTCAATCACGCCGCGGGAAGCGTCGCAGGCGCCCAGCGCGACTTCATAGACAAGCTCTACCAACATCTGGAACAGTTCCCGGCGCCGTCAGCACAACTGGACGATGCAGCCATGCTGCAGCGCCTCAAACAAAAGCAACTGCAGTACTACCAGCAGTTGTGGCAAGGCCCTTACGATGACCACTACCTGCACAACCGGCTGCGCATCGGTCTGATCCACCATCTGAACCAGGTCGACCTGAAGTGGTACCTGGGCGCCTATCGGCTGTATCTGCATGAAATGAGCAAGCGCCTGTGCGCTGACAGCGATCGCGTGGAACTGCTGTGCAGTCTGCTCAAAGCAGTATTTTTCGACATGACCATCGCCATCGACACCTACAGCGCTGCGCAACGCAAGGCGCTGGAAGACAGTGAAGCGCGCTTGGCGCGGGCACTGCGCGGCGCCAATGATGGCATCTGGGACTGGCACGTCGGCAAAGACAGCCTGTACGTGTCCGGGCGCTGGGCGGAAATGATCGGGATGCCCGCGGACAACCTCGGTCGCACCAGCCATTGCTGGTACGCGCGCGTACACCCTGATGATCTGCCAGGCCTGCGCAACGCCATCCACCTGCATCTCACCGGCATCACCGAGTCCATCCACCACGAATACCGCATCCGTCGCCACGATGGTGAATGGCTGTGGGTGCTGAGCCGCGGCATTGCCGAGGCCGACAGCAAGGGCGAGATCCGCGTGACCGGATCGCAGACGGATATCAGCCGCAGAAAGAAAATCGAACAGGAACTGCACCACGCTGCCCGCCACGACCCCCTGACCGGACTGGCCAACCGTCTGCGCCTGGATGAGCTGCTTGCCAGCATCCAACAATCGCCCGCTGCCACTGCTGCCGCGGCCAGCCTGTTGTTCATCGACCTCGACCGTTTCAAACTGATCAACGACAGCTTTGGGCATCTGTTCGGTGATCGCGTGCTGATCCTGGTCGGCGAGCGCCTGAGCCAGTGCCTGGGCCAGGACGACCACCTGTTCCGCTTTGGTGGTGACGAGTTCGTGGTGCTGCTCACCCATCCGGCCAGCGCCACCAACCCCGAACAGGTTGCCCAGCGCATCCTCTCGCACCTGCACCAGCCGATGCAGCTGGACGAACGAACCCTGGTGGTCAATGCCAGCATCGGCATCGCAAGGCTGCAACACACCCCCGATCAGGAAGACGCCCTGCAATCGGCCGACCTCGCCTTGCACCTTGCGAAAAAAGGCGGAAAAGCCCAGTTCGCGTACTACAGCAACGAGCTACAAGCCGCCGCCATGCGTCAGCTCGAGCTGGAAAGCGCCCTTGGGCAGGCCTTGCACCGGCAGGAATTCGAGCTGCACTACCAGCCCATCCACGACCTGGCACAGCCGCAGGCACGGCTGGTCGGGGTTGAAGCCCTGCTGCGCTGGAAACACAACGGGCACCTGATTGCGCCGCTGGAGTTCATTCCATCACTGGAAGAATCCGGCGAAATCATCGCCGTTGGTGAATGGGTGCTGCGACAAGCCTGTCAGCAGACCCGGCGCTGGCAACTAGCCGGTCATGTGCACCTGTACTGCTCGGTAAACCTGTCGCACCGCCAACTGCAACAGGACAGCTTCGTCAGCACGGTAATCTGCGCACTGCGCAGCAGCGGCCTGCCTGCAACCAGCCTGGTTCTGGAGCTTACCGAAACCCAGCTGATGCAGGACAGCGCGTCGGTACTGGCCACCCTGCGGCAACTGGCCGAAATGGGTGTCCGCCTTGCGCTGGATGATTTCGGCACCGGCTACTCTTCGCTGAGCTATCTGAAACGGTTTCCATTGCACATTTTAAAAATCGACAAGAGCTTCATCGGCGGTGTTCCACAAGATACCGAGCTGAGCCTGATCAGCCGCGCCATCATCGGGCTGGGCCATAGCCTTGGACTGGAAGTCATTGCCGAGGGTGTCGAGCACGCACAGCATCTGGATTTCCTGCGCGAAGAACGTTGCACCCTCGCCCAAGGGTATCTATTCAGCCCCCCCTGCCCGGCCGAGGCCCTGAGCGAGTTGTTGCAGGACGATACATGGGCACACCCCTCGATTTCGGCGGTCTTCACGCCCGTCGAGCCGAATCCGTTAGGCGCTTTGGCAGCGCCTGGGTGAAAATGGTGTCCCGCCGCCCGATATCGGCCGGTTTTGATTTTGGCTTCCCCCAAGGTGTTGCGCACGATGAAAAAAACCTATCCGATTGAAGTCCAGGCCAAGCCCGGCCTGCCGCTGGGCATGAGCCCGGCTACCTTCCTGCGCGATTACTGGCAGAAGCGCCCGCTGTTGATCCGCGCCGCCTTCCCGGACTTCGAAACCCCGGTAATGCCGGAAGACCTCGCCGGCCTGGCCTGCGAAGAAGGTGCGCTGGCCCGCATTGTCAGCCATGACCGCGCCACCGACGGCTGGACCCTGCGTACCGGCCCGTTCCAGGAAGAAGACTTCCCCGGCATGCCCGACCACGACTGGACCCTGCTGGTGCAGGACGTGGACAAGTGGGACCCGGAAGTGCGCGCGCTGACCTCCTATTTCAACTTCCTGCCGCGCTGGCGCATGGACGACGTGATGATCAGCTTTGCCGCCACCGGCGGTTCGGTTGGCGCCCATGTCGACCAGTACGACGTGTTCCTGCTGCAGGCCCACGGCCAGCGCCGCTGGCAGATCGATGCCAGTGAGTCAACCAAGGGCAAGCGCCCGTCGCTGGAGTTCCGCCCCGACGTGGAACTGAAGCTGCTGAAGAAGTTCAAGGCCACCCACGATTGGGTGCTGGGCCCGGGCGACATGCTGTACCTGCCGCCGAACGTGCCGCACAACGGCGTTGCGGTGAACCCCTGCTTGACCTTCTCGTTCGGTATGCGCGCACCGTCTTCGGCCGAGCTGATCAGCGATTATCTGGACGATCTGGTCGCCGATGCCGACGAATCGATCCGCTTCCAGGACCCGGACCTGAAGCTGCCGGAAGACCCGAACGAGATCGACGAGGCCGCAATGAAGCGCGTGGTCGCCGCACTCAACGCGTTGCGCATGAACGACCCGGATCGCCTCGGCAACTGGTTTGGCCGCTTCATCACCACCTACCGCGCCGCCGGCGACATCCTGCCCTCGCAGGCACCGCCGTCGCCGGAAGACGTGGTCGCCGAGCTGGAGAACGGCGGCGTGCTTGAGCGTCACCCCTGGGCCCGCCTGGCCTGGCGCCGTGCCACCCGTGGTGCCTCGCTGTACTGCTCCGGCCTGGCGTTCCAGCTGTCGATCAAGGACGCACAGACCCTGGCCGGCGCCGAGCAGATCGATATCACCCTGTTCAACAAGCTCGGCAACAAGGGCCGAGATGCGCTGATGGAACTGATCGTCGGCGGCCATTACCAGCTGCTGGACGTGGAAACCATTGCCGCCATGCTCGCCGAGCAGGATGCGCTGGAAGCCATGGAAGACGTGGCCGAGGAAGATTTCGAGGACGAGGACTTCGAAGACGAAGCCGATGCCCCGGAAGTCGAGATCGAAGTGATCGAGTACAGCGAAGCCGGTGAAGGCGAGCCGTCCAGCGCCAGCATCGAGACCGTGCTGGTCAATGAGGAAGGCGTCGAGGTCGTGGTGATCTGCGACGACGGCGAGGAAGAAGACGAAGACGACGCGGAAACCCCGTCGGCATGAGTCAAACCGCGATCTTCCATGTAGAGATCGCCGACTATGCCGTGCAGCAGACCCTGCTGCACGGCGTGCGTCATACCGTATTTGTCGGTGAGCAGCACGTCCCGGTCGAGCTGGAAATAGACGAGCTGGACCCACTCAGCGACCACGCCCTGGCCTTGGATGAACACGGCCAAGCCATCGGGGCCGCCCGCTTGACCCCCGACCAGCGCATCGGCCGGATGGCCGTACTTGCCGCCTGGCGCGGCAAAGGCGTCGGCCAAGCCTTGCTGAATGCGCTATTGAGCGCCGCCCGCAAACGCGGCTGGGGCGAAGTCAACCTGCATGCCCAGCTGCATGCCCGCGACTTCTATGCCTGCAATGGCTTTCTGCCGGAAGGCGTTGAATTTGAAGAAGCCGGCATCGGCCACCAGACCATGCGCCGGCGTCTGGACGGTGCGATGCGAGTGCAGGACCCGGATCAGGCCCGCGCCGCCATGGCCGCGGTCATCCACGGCGCACGTCGCCACCTGCACCTTCAGCTGCGCGGCAACGACGCCCTTCTCGGTCAGCCACTGGTATTGGATGCGCTGCGCCGGTTTGCCACCGCCCGCCACGACAAGCAGGTACTGGTGCTGCTGCACGAAGCCGACCTGCCAGCCCTGCCCGCGGCCTTCATCGCCCTGGCGCAGCGCCTGCCCAGTGTGTTCAAACTACGTGAGCCGGTAGACCCGATGGACTGCGAGGTCAGTTCGGCCGCTATCAGCAACGATCGGGGCGACTGCTACTTTCGTCCAATGGGCGCCCGCGTCGAAGGCGAGCTGTCGCTGGACAGCCCCGCCCGCGCGCAGCAGCAGGAAGCGCTGTTCAAGCGTATCTGGGAGCGTTCACCTGATTGCAGCGGGCTTCGCGTACTGGGTGTCTGAGCATTGGCCGGGGCAGGACAAGCCGCAGTCAGGTATTAATGCGCGGGACAGTGTAGGTGCCCCTTCCTGTCCAGTGAGGGGTATAATTTCGTGGTTAGAACACGCCCGCGCGGGACGCTGTAGCAGGTCCGCCGGTTCCCAGAACTACCCCACAAGTGAATCCGACTCTCCATCGTGGACAATCTACTGAAGCAGTTTGCGCAATCATCGCAGCTCGCCGGCGGCAACGCCTCCTATGTCGAGGACCTGTACGAACAGTACCTCGTCTCCCCGGACAGTGTGGACCCCAAGTGGAAGTCCTACTTTGACGGCTTCAAAGGCCGCGAAGCTGGCGATGTGCCGCACTCTGCCGCCATCGCACACATCACCGAAGCCGCAAAGAATGCTGGCAAGGTCGGCGCCAACGCCGGTTCCGGCGACGAGCGCGAGCGCAATGTCGGCCGCCTGATCACCGCCTACCGTTCGCGCGGCCACCTCGGCGCCAAGCTTGATCCGCTGGGCCTGACCCCGCCGGTCAACCCGCCGGACCTGGGCCTGCCCTTCCACCACCTCAGCGATGCCGACCTCAACGACGAGTTCAGCACCGGCGGTGTCGGCGGCCAGCCGCGGATGAAGCTGCGTGACCTGGTTGCCCGCCTGAAGGCGACGTATACCGGCTCGATCGGCGCAGAGTTCATGTATATCGCCGAAGTCGAGCAGCGTCAGTGGCTCTACCAGCGCCTTGAGGCTGCCGGTGGCAACTACAACCTGGATGCCGACACCAAGCGTCGCACCCTGGAACGCCTGACCGCGGCCGAAGGCCTTGAGCGTTACCTGCACACCAAGTACGTCGGCCAGAAGCGCTTCTCGCTGGAGGGCGGCGACTCGCTGATCCCGATGATGGACACCATCATCCGTGATGCCGGCAAGGACGGCGTCAAGGACGTGATCATCGGCATGGCCCACCGCGGCCGCCTGAACGTACTGGTCAACACCCTCGGCAAGAACCCGCGCAAGCTGTTCGACGAGTTCGAAGGCAAGTTCGAGCACGACGATCGCGCCGTTGCCGGTGACGTGAAGTACCACATGGGCTTCTCGGCCGACGTCGCCAGCGATGGCGGCCCGGTGCACCTGGCTCTGGCCTTCAACCCGTCGCACCTTGAAATCGCCGATCCGGTGGTTGTCGGCTCGGTGCGCTCGCGCCAGGAACGCCGCAACGACACCGCGCGCAAGCAGGTGATGCCGGTCCTGATCCACGGCGATGCCGCATTCGCCGGCCAGGGCGTGGTGATGGAGCTGTTCCAGATGTCGCAGGCCCGCGGTTTCGCGGTCGGCGGCACCGTGCACATCGTCATCAACAACCAGGTGGGCTTCACCACCTCCAACCGCGACGACTCGCGCTCGACCCTGTACTGCACCGACATCGCCAAGATGGTCGCCGCACCGGTCCTGCATGTGAACGGCGACGATCCCGAAGCCGTGGTGTTCGCGGCCAAGCTGGCCTATGACTTCCGCCAGCAGTTCAACAAGGACGTCGTGATCGACCTGGTCTGCTACCGCCGTTGGGGCCATAACGAAGCCGACGAACCGGCGATCACCCAGCCGCTGATGTACCAGGTGATCCGCAAGCACAAGACCACCCGCGAGCTCTACGCAGAGCAGCTGGAAGCCGCAGGCGTGATCGCCGCCGGCGCCGGCAAGGAAATGGTTGACACCTACCGCAACAAGCTCGATTCCGGTGAAGTCACCACCGAGCTGGCCACCGTCGAAAAGACCCCGGCCACCAGCAAGATGTTCGTCAACTGGCCGAAGTACCTGTCGGGCAAGCTGTCCGACCCGGTCAGCACCAAGGTCGACATGGGCAAGCTGACCCAGCTGGCCACCATGATCAACACCATTCCGGAAGGCGTGGAAGTGCACTCGCGCGTTGCCAAGGTGTACGACGACCGTCGCAAGATGGCCGCCGGTGAAATCCTCGGCGACTGGGGCTTTGCCGAGAACCTGGCCTACGCAACGCTGCTGGACGAAGGCAATGGCCTGCGCCTGGTCGGCCAGGACGTCGGCCGCGGCACCTTCACCCACCGCCACGCCATCCTGCACGACCAGAAGACCGACGCCTACTACCTGCCGCTGCGTCAGCTGGTCGAGTCGCCGGAACAGGCCACCATCATCGATTCGCTGCTCAGCGAAGAAGCGGTGATGGCATTTGAATACGGCTTCTCCACCACCGACCCGAACACCCTGTGCATCTGGGAAGGCCAGTTCGGCGACTTCGCCAACGGCGCCCAGGTCGTGATCGACCAGTTCATCGCCTCCGGCGAAGCAAAGTGGGGCCGTATCTCCGGCCTGACCCTGCTGCTGCCGCACGGCTATGAAGGCCAGGGCCCGGAGCACAGCTCGGCGCGCCTTGAGCGCTTCCTGCAGCTGTGCGCACTGGAGAACATGCTGGTCTGCGTGCCGTCGACCCCGGCGCAGGCATTCCACATGCTGCGTCGCCAGATGCGCATGGACACCCGCAAGCCGCTGGTTGTCATGTCGCCCAAGTCGCTGCTGCGTCACAAGCTGGCCGTGTCCAGCCTGGATGAAATGGCCAATGGCGAGTTCCAGCACCTGATCGGCGACGCCACCGCGGACGCCAAGAAGGTCAAGCGCGTGGTCGTCTGCTCGGGCAAGGTCTACTACGACCTGCTGGAAGACGTGACCAAGCGCGGCCAGGATGACGTTGCACTGGTACGCGTGGAACAGCTCTACCCGTTCCCGCGCCCGGCGCTGGCTGCCGAACTGAAGAAGTACGGCAAGGCAACCGACGTCGTGTGGTGCCAGGAAGAGCCGATGAACCAGGGTGCGTGGTACCAGATCAAGCACCACCTGCAGGCATGCGTGGCCGATGGCCAGGCCCTGCACTATGCCGGTCGCCCGCGTTCTCCGTCGCCTGCTGTTGGCCACATGTCCGATCACCTGCGCGAACTCGCACAGCTGCTCGCCGACGCGCTGGTCAACAAGATCGACGACAACTACGCCGAATAAGCCCCCTTTTCCACAAGAAAACGAAACCAGGAAATCAGCCAAATGGCCACCGAAGTCAAAGTACCGGTACTGCCCGAATCCGTCTCCGACGCCACCATCGCCACCTGGCACAAGAAGGCTGGCGAGGCCGTCAAGCGTGATGAGAACCTGCTCGACCTGGAAACCGACAAGGTCGTGTTGGAAGTACCGGCGCCGGTTGATGGCGTGCTGAAGGAAATCAAGTTCCAGGAAGGCGACACCGTCACCTCGAGCCAGATCCTGGCCATCATCGAGGAAGGCGCGGTTGCCGCTGCCGCCCCGGCCGCAGCTGCCGAGGCACCGAAGGCTGCTGCCCCGGCCGCCGCTCCGGCTGCTGCCGCTGCACCGGCCCCGGCTGCCAAGTCGGCCGCCGATGCCCTGCCCCCGGGCGCCCGCTTCTCGGCCATCACCGAAGGCGTGAACCCGGCTGACGTGTCCGGTACCGGCCGTCATGGCGCCGTGACCAAGGAAGACATCGTCAACTTCGCCCGCAACGGCGGCGTCGGCAAGGCCGGCGGTGCACGTCCGGAAGAACGCGTGCCGATGACCCGCATGCGCAAGCGCATTGCCGAGCGCCTGATGCAGTCGAAGAACTCGACCGCCATGCTGACCACCTTCAACGAAGTCAACCTGTCCAAGGTCTCGGCTGCGCGCAAGGAACTGCAGGAAGAATTCGTCAAGGCCCACGGCATCAAGCTGGGCTTCATGAGCTTCTTCGTGAAGGCTGCCGCCAACGCGCTGCAGCGCTTCCCGCTGGTCAATGCCTCGATCGATGGTGACGACATCATCTATCACGGCTACTCGGACATCTCGATCGCCGTGTCCACCGAGAAGGGTCTGGTGACCCCTGTGCTGCGCAACGTCGAGCGCATGTCGTTTGCCGACATCGAGAAGGCCATTGCCGACTACGCCAAGAAGGCCCGTGACGGCAAGCTGTCGCTGGAAGAACTGCAGGGCGGTACCTTCACCGTGACCAACGGTGGCACCTTCGGCTCGCTGATGTCGACCCCGATCGTCAACCCGCCGCAGAGCGCCATCCTCGGCATGCACGCCATCAAGGACCGTCCGATCGCCGAGAACGGCCAGATCGTGATCGCCCCGATGATGTACCTGGCCATGTCCTATGACCACCGCATCATCGACGGCAAGGATTCGGTGCAGTTCCTGGTGGACATCAAGAACCAGTTGGAAAACCCGGGCCGCATGCTGTTCGGTCTGTAATTCCGCTCGAAGCCCCTCTCCCTCCGGGAGAGGGGTTGGGGTGAGGGCCTCGGCCCTCCCGCACCCTCATCCGGCGCTTCGCGCCACCTTCTCCCGCAGGGGAAGGGATTGGTACCAAGGAATCTCAAATGGCTGAACAATTCGACGTCGTCGTCATCGGTGCTGGTCCGGCCGGCTACCACGCTGCCATCCGCGCCGCACAGCTGGGCCTGAAGACCGCCTGCATCGATGCAGCGCTGGGCAAGGACGGCAAGCCGGCACTGGGCGGCACCTGCCTGCGCGTGGGCTGCATCCCGTCCAAGGCGCTACTGGACTCCTCGCGCCAATACTGGAACATGGGCCACATCTTCGATCAGCACGGCATCAGCTTCAACGACGCCAAGATCGACGTGAACAAGATGGTCGGCCGCAAGGACGCCATCGTGAAACAGTTCACCGGCGGCATCGCCCAGTTGTTCAAGGCCAACAAGGTTGCCACCTACTATGGCTTCGGCCAGCTGCAGGCCGGCAACGTGGTCAAGGTCAAGCAGCACGACGGTTCGGAAGTCGAGCTCAAGGGCACCAACGTCATCATCGCCGCCGGTTCGGATTCGATCGAACTGCCGTTCGCCAAGTTTGACGGCAAGCACATCGTCGACAACGTCGGCGCACTGGACTTCACCGAAGTGCCGAAGCGCCTGGCCGTGATCGGTGCCGGTGTGATCGGCCTGGAACTGGGCAGCGTGTGGAAGCGCCTGGGTTCGGACGTCACCATCCTGGAAGCACTGCCGGACTTCCTGGCTGCTGCCGATGCTGAAGTCGCCAAGGTTGCCGCCAAGGAATTCAAGAAGCAGGGCCTGAACATCCTGCTCAACGCCAAGGTCTCCAAGACCGAGATCAAGGGCGAAGAAGTCATCGTCAGCTACACCGATGCCGAAGGCGAGAAGAGCCTGACCGTCGACAAGCTGCTGGTGGCCGTTGGCCGTCGCGCTGCCAGCAAGGGCCTGTTGGCCGATGGCACCGGCGTGCAGATCAACGAGCGCGGCCAGATCGTGGTTGACGACCATTGCCACACCGGCGTCGATGGCGTGTGGGCAGTGGGTGACTGCGTGCGCGGCCCGATGCTGGCCCACAAGGGCTTTGAGGAAGGCGTCGCCGTGGCTGAGCTGATCGCTGGCCTGCCGGGCCACGTCAACTTCGACACCATTCCGTGGGTCATCTACACCGAGCCGGAACTGGCATGGGTCGGCAAGACCGAAGCCCAGCTCAAGGCAGAGGGCATCCCGTACAAGGCCGGCAGCTTCCCGTTCGCCGCCAACGGCCGCGCCGTCGCCATGGTGGAGCCGGCTGGCTTCGTCAAGGTGCTGGCACATGCCGAAACCGACCGCGTGCTCGGCATGCACCTGGTCGGCGCCAATGTCTCCGAGCTGGTGCACGAAGGTGTGCTGACCATGGAGTTCAGCGGCTCGTCCGATGACCTGGCCCGCATCTGCCACGCCCACCCGTCGCTGTCCGAGGCAGTGCACGACGCGGCAATGGCAGTGACCAAGCGCGCCATCCACAAGGCCAACTAAGCTCCACGACCTGTGACCTGAAGGCTCCGCTCCGGCGGAGCCTTCTTGCTTTTGTAGTCCCCGGTCTGCGTGCGTATTCATCGGCAGCAGAGCGACCACCTCTTCCCATCCATCAGGAACAACACATGAAGTCCATCTGCGTCTATTGCGGCTCCAATCCCGGCGCCAAGCCCATCTACGTCGAACGCGCCACCGAGTTGGGCACGCGCATCGCCAACGAAGGCCTGCGCCTGGTCTATGGTGGCGGCCGTACCGGCCTGATGGGCGCGGTAGCCGATGGCGTGCTGGCGGCAGGTGGCGAAGTCACCGGCGTGATCCCGCAGCACCTGGTGGACATGGAAGTGGCACACAAGGGCGTGACCTCGCTGGAGATCGTCGGCTCCATGCATGAGCGCAAGTCGCGCATGTTCGATCTGTCCGATGCCTTCGTCGCCCTGCCCGGCGGCTTCGGTACCGCCGAGGAGATCTTCGAGATGCTGACCTGGCGTCAGCTCGGCATTGGCCACAAGCCCTGCGCCTTCCTCGACATCGACGGCTTCTACCAGCCACTGATCGGCATGATCGACACCATGGTCAGCGAGCGTTTCCTGCACCCGGAACAGCGCGAAGACCTGTGGTACGGCGACGACGCCACGCAGATGCTGGAGTGGATGCGCAATTACTCGCCGGCGCAGGCCGACAAGTGGTTCGACGAGAAGAAGCGCAACGCGCTGCGTTGAGCCACTCGTGGCGTCTCGCCTTTGCCCGCCCCCACAAACCCCCACCCCCCGGGTGGGGGGCGGGGCTAACCCCCCGAAGCTCTTACACCACACAGATCATCGGCATTCAAAGTCCGCAACAGCAACATCCAAGGCGCATCGTGCAATTGCAGCCGATGCGCGACAGATATATTGGCGGCTTCGCGGCTCACGCCGCTCCCACAAGGCCGGCGCTTATGCGCGCTGCAGGGTCTCTTCGCGCGCGGCCGGGTAGCCCAGCAGGTAGCCCTGGCCGAAGTTGCAGCCCAGCTCCGTCAGGGTTTGCAGCTGCCGTTCATTCTCGATGCCCTCGCCTATCGTCTCGATGCCCAGCGTGCGTGCAAGTGACAGCACGCCTTCCACCAGCGCAAGCGTGCTGTTGCTGCCTTCATCATGCAGGCCGGCAACAAAGCTGCGGTCCACCTTCAGCGCACTGATCGGGAAGCGATGCAGATAGGACAGCGCCGAATAGCCGGTACCGAAGTCATCCAGCTGCACCACCACGCCGCGTTCACGCAGCTGGTGCAGGGCGCGCAAGGTGCGCGGCTCGTCATCGAGCAAGGCCATCTCGGTGATCTCAACACGCAAGCGCCCGGGGTCAGCACCCGCCGCATCCAGCATCCCCAGCAGCCGCGGCGCAAATTCAGCCGAACGGAAGTGCCGTGGCGATACGTTGACCGAGATGTAACCAGCAGCCGAAGCCGCCATGTCCTGCATCACCTGCTCGTAGATCTGCCAGTCCACCTGCTCGATCAGGCCGCTCTCTTCGCCCAGCGATAGAAACTCCCCCGGCACCAGCACGCCGCGCCGCTCGTGCTGCCAGCGCAGCAGCGCCTCGTGGCCGACCACCTTGCCGTCAAGCAGTGACACGATGGGCTGGTAATAGGGCAGGAAGTCGCGCTTCTTGATCGCCCGTCGCAGGTCCGCTTCCAACTCCAGACTGCGCATCGCCTCGTCGTGCATCGCGCCGTCGAACATCACGCAACGGTCCTGGCCCTTGAGCTTGGCCCGGTACATGGCCGCATCCGCATCACGCAGCAGGTCCGCGCCAGAGGTATAGCGCGCATCCCATACCGCGATGCCGATGCTGCCGGACGGGAACAACTCGCGCCCGTCCACCCACATCGGCGCTTCCAGCGCCCTGAGCAGGCGCCGCCCCAGGTCCATCGCCGCATTCGAACCACGATCAGAGTGCACAAGCAGCGCGAATTCGTCGCCACCCAACCGCGCAACCACGTCATCACCACGGACCAGCCCCACCAGTCGGCGCGCGACCTCAACCAGCATCTGGTCGCCGGCTGCATGCCCAATACTGTCGTTGACCCACTTGAAGCGATCCAGGTCCAGGAACAGCAAGGCGAAATTCGGGGCGATACCCAGCTCCGCGTTCTCGATCGCACGTTCCAGTCGATCCTGCAGGTGCAGGCGGTTCGGCAGCCCGGTCAGCACGTCATGCATCGCAAGGTGGGTCAAACGCTGCTCGGCACGCATGCGTTCGCCAATCTGCCCCAGCAGCTTCTGGTTCACCTCGCCGAGCTCACGGGTGCGCTCGGTGACCCGCAGCTCCAGGTCGGCATGGGCCTGCACCAGGCGCTGTTGATCGCGTTGGCGGGCAAGACTGTTACCGATCGCGCGCGCAACAAATACCAACAGCCGTTGATCATCGGCGGTGAACGCCACCTCCGGGTTGTAGCTCTGCACCGCGATGACGCCTACTACTTCGTCATCGCTGAACAAGGGAACGCCCAGCCAGCACTGCGACTTGGCGCCGAATTCCTTCAAGTCCCCGGCCGCGATCAACCTGTCGATATCCGCACGCGTCAGCAGCACCGGCTCACGGCGCTGCAGCGCGTACTCAGTCAGGCCATCGCTGAAAATCCGGGTTGCGCGTTCGCGGTTGAAGCGATCGACTGAATAGACGAACTCGATGCCGGTCGCATCTGCAGTCACCATCGCCACGTAGAAATTGCTGGCATCCAGCAACCGGCCGATGATCTCGTGCACCTGCGCATAGAAATCGCCCGTGGCTTTGCCGCTCATCGCCAGCTCGGAGATGTTGAACAGCGCCGCCTGCAGCAATTCCGCGCGCCGACGCTCGATGATCTCGCCCTGCAGGTGGTCGTTGATGTTTTCCAGGTCCTGGGTGCGCTGCCAGACCCGCTGTTCCAGCTGCGCATGCGCCTGATGCCGATCCATCGCAGTAAGGATGTGTTTGGCAACGAAGTTCAGCAGCGCCAGCTCTTCCTCGCCATAGCAGGCATCGGCAACATAGCTCTGCACCACGATCGCACCACACACCCGGTTGTCCCGCCACATCGGCACACCCAGCCAGTCGGTGCTCTCCTCGCCCTCCGACACCTCGCACGGCTGTTCCAGATACTTTGCCAGCTCACGCGACGGCCCGCTCAGTGCACGGCCTTTACGCAGTACCGCAAAGGTCAAGCTGGCCGGCATTTCCTCGTAACGATAGCGACGCCCGGGCTCAGGCAGATAGCTGTCATGGGTATCAACGAAGTACAGGAATTCCAGGCTCTGCTGGTTTTCATCGCATTCGACGATGTAGCAGTTCTCCGCGTACATCAACGAACCAAGAATGCGGTGGAAATGCGCCATCATCTCGGTCATCGCCAGGTCGGCGCCGGCCAGATCGGCAATTTCGAACAGGGCCTTCTGCAGCTGCTTGGAGCGCTGCAGTTCTTCGATCTGGATGCGCTGGCGCATCAGCTCCATGGCCGAGCAGATCAGCGCCCGCGCAGTGCCCTCCCATGCTTGGCGGCGCGCAACCGGCAATGCCTGTTCGGGATCGATCAGCAGCACGTAGTCCGCGTCGCTGTCGTGACTCCATTCCAGCAGTTGGACGGAGCCGGGAAGATCTCTGGCCTTGCCTGCAAGGCAGTCACGCGCCAACTGGCATAGACCATCGGCGGATTCCGGGAAACTGTAGCTACCCTCGCCCAGCAGACCATCGCGCCACGCCAGCGCAACCGTGCTGACGGGAGGCAACAAGCTCTGCAATGTCGCTACCACTCTGGTGACCGGCGAAGATGTATCGGCGCGCTGGGTTTCGGCCTTCGCGTCAAGCTCGCTATACGACATGTATCCGTTCTCTCTGGGTCCCAGCATCCCGGAACTCCCCCCTGAACCCGCAGCATACCTTTCGCAGCGGTCAAGAGCAGTGCGTCGCAGAAAAAGATTCTTATTCACAATTATGAATGAAACCGCCACGAGCTCCCATTGAGCTAGGCAGAATCCAAGCCAACCACTACGCTTGCCGGGTGGATACCGCTGTCCAAACCCCTACCGATGAAGTGCTGATGTTGGCCTATGCCGACGGTGACAGCGATGCGTTCTCCGAGCTCTACGCCCGGCATCGCGCGCGGCTGTTCCACTATCTGCTCGGTCAACTGCGCGACCGGCCCTTGGCCGAGGAGCTCTTTCAGGACGTCTGGCAGAAGATGATCAATGCCCGCGCTGGCTGGAAGCCCGACGCGGCCTTCGCCACCTGGCTGTTCCGCATCGCCCACAACCGCCTCAACGACCATTGGCGGGCGGCCCGCCATCGCCCGGCAGCACCGGAAGATGCCGACGAGCGCACCGCGCGCCTGACCGACAACTGCACGCCGGAACTGTTGGCAGACGAACAGGCCCAGCGCCTGCAACTGCGTCAAGCCTTGGCTGAGCTGCCGCCGGAACAACAGGAAGTCGTGATCCTGCGACTGGAACAGGAACTCAGCCTGGAGGAGATCGGGCAGATCACCGGCGTTGGCCGGGAAACCGTCAAGTCGCGGCTGCGCTATGCGATGGACAAGCTGCGCGCGAGGTTGAGCGAATGAACATCCCAGACATGCTGACCCCCGAAGAGCGTGAGCTGGCCCGGCTGCTCGGGCGTCCTGGCGCTGGTGTCGCAGGGCCCAGCGCGCAGTTGGATACCCGGATTCTGGCCATGGCCCACGGCAACCCGCAGCCGCTGGCCCAGCCCCAATCAGAGACACAGGCTGCGCATCGCGAAGCACCCACGGCCAGCCTGCCCCCAGCATCGCGCAACCGTGGCTGGGGACGCCGCCGCGGACTGGTGTCTTCATTGGCTGTGGCAGCGTCACTGGTGCTGGTGGTTGGCCTGGCCTGGCAGCTGCGCCCGCTACCGCCGCAGCCAGCGATGCAGCACGCCGAAGTGGCCGCGCCTGCTGCCGATATGGCAGCCGCGGAGGCAGCTGCCGTTCCGGCCGCTGCGCCGTTGCCAAGCCAGGCAGCCGTAGATGCCGCCGCCCCGGCGCTTGCAGCGCCGCAAGCACGATCCATGGCAAGCGCGAAAGAGCGCAGCGCCGATACGGCACAAGCTGCGCAGGCAAATGTTGCGCGCAACGACGAAACGAACATCATCGAGCAACCCAGCACCAGCAATGCAGGGCAATCAGCACGTGCGTTCTCAACTGCACCGATCGCGCCCCCGCCACCGCCCGCGCCTCCCGCGGCACCAATGCCGATGATGGCCCCGGCACCTATGGCCGCCCCGGTTCAAGCCGAACAGACCATCAGCACCGCCGGGGCGCAAGCTGACCTCTATCGCAGCGAGGCCGCGCCAGCACGCGCTGCACCGCCACGTTCGACGCCTGCTGGCTCCACGCCGATTCCGCATGCTGGCACCAAGGCCGTAAGCAAAGCCGCCGATGCGCGTCGCCAGCGTGCCGAAGCCATCGCCGCCGACAGCACTCCTGACATCGAGGCCGACGCCACGCTGTCACGCCACCAATGGATAAAGCGCATCCGCGAGCGCCACGAAGCCGGTGATCTGGAAGGTGCAAAGGCCAGCCTGCGCCGCTTCGCCCACGACTACCCGGAAGCGCGCATTCCGCGCGATCTGCGGCCGCTGCTCAAGGATTGAGCAGCATCGGCTACCGCTTTGCAGCGCTGCCACTAGAATGACGGCAATGCTCGACACTCTCGCCGCACCCACCAGCCACGAGCTGGAGATCAAACACAGCCGCTTCCTCGCGCAGGCAGCGCCGATCAGCGATGCCAGCGCGGCGATGGCGTTCATCCAGTCAGTTTCGGATGCCGATGCCACCCACAATTGCTGGGCCTACCGGCATGGCAATGATTACCGCTCCAGCGACGATGGCGAGCCGGCAGGCACCGCCGGACGTCCAATTCTCGCCGCGATAGATGGTCAGGGTTACGACCGCATCGCTGTAGTGGTGACGCGCTGGTACGGCGGCATCAAGCTCGGTGCAGGTGGCCTGGTCCGGGCCTATGGCGGTACTGCTGCCGAATGCCTGCGGCTGGCCCAGCGCAGCCCTTTGGTGCCGATGACCGAGCGCATCCTGCAATGCGGCTTTGAGGACATGGGCATCGTGCACACCCTGCTCGGCGTCGCCGGCGCCGAGAAGCTTGAAGAACACTTCCTGCCCGAAGGCCTGCGCCTGCATGTGCGCCTGCCGGCAGACCAGATCGATGCGCTGGCACTGCGCCTGCGCGACGCCACCCGCGACCGCCTACGCCTGAGCGAACCCGTCGACCATGACTGAAGCCCCTTCCACACCGCCGCAACGCAAGCTGCAGAAGCTCGGCAGCCTGAAAACCCTGTGGCCATTCGTGCGCCGCCACGCCGGCCTGTTCACCGCGTGGCTGGTCGCACTGGCAGTGTCCTCGACGGCGACCTTGAGCCTGCCGATGGCGGTCAAGCAGATGATCGACCACGGCTTCTCCGGTGGCGGCGATATCAACCGCGCTTTCATGCTGCTCTTCATCGTTGCCGTAGTGCTGGCATTGGCGACTGCCGCGCGCTTCTTCTTCGTGTCTTTGCTGGGTGAGAAAGTCGTCGCCGACCTGCGCGGCAAACTCTATGCACACCTGATCGGCCTGGACGCCGGTTTCCACGACCGCACCCGCAGCGGCGAGCTGGTCTCGCGGCTGACCGCCGACAGCGAATTGCTGCGCAGCGTGATCGGCTCGACCATGTCGGTGGCACTGCGCAGCAGCGTTACCGTGATCGGCGCGATGGTGATGCTGTTCGTCACCAGCCCACACCTGGCGGTGTACTCGCTGATCGGTATTCCGCTGGCGGTACTGCCCATCGTGCTCGGTGCACGCCAGTTGCAGAAGATCTCCCGCGCCAGCCAGGACCGCGTCGCCGACGCCAATGCCCTGGCCTCGGAAACGCTCGGCGCGGTGCGTACCGTGCAGGCGCATGCCCGCGAACCCTACGAGCGTGGCCGCTTCGAGGCCGCGCTGGAAATCTCCGTGGCCACTGCAAAGCGCCGCATCCGCACCCAGTCCTTCGTCACCGCCATCGCCATCGTGCTGGTATTCGGCGCCATCGTGGCGGTACTGTGGTCGGGCGCGCACGACGTCGTCGACGGCCGCATGACGGCAGGCACGCTGGGCCAGTTCGTGCTGTACGCCTTGATCGGCGGTGGCTCGGTCGGCGCTTTGGCGGAAGTCTGGAATGAGCTGCAGCGCGCCTCCGGCGGCATGGGCCGCATTGGTGAACTGCTGGCCGAGAGCCCACAGATCACCGCACCCGCACAGCCGCATCCACTGCCATCACCGGTTCGCGGCGAAATACGCTTCGAGCATGTGTCGTTCCATTACCCGCAACGCCCGGATCATCCGGCGCTGGATGATTTCAGCCTGACCGTGGCGCCGGGCGAAACCGTGGCCCTGGTCGGCCCCTCCGGCGCCGGCAAAAGCACTGTGTTGTCGCTGCTGCTGCGTTTCCATGATCCGGACAGCGGCAATCTGCGCCTGGACGGCGTCGACCTGCGTGAGCTTGATCCGGCACAGCTGCGCCAGAGTATTGCGCTGGTGCCACAACAGCCGGCCCTGTTTGCTGCCAGCGCTGCCGACAACATCCGCTATGGCCGGCTCGAAGCCAGCGAAGACGAAGTTCGCGCCGCCGCGCGCTCGGCCGAGGCCGACGATTTCCTGATGCAGTTGCCGGAAGGCTATGCCAGCGACCTGGGCGAACGCGGCGCGCGCCTGTCCGGCGGCCAGCAGCAGCGCGTGGCCATTGCCCGCGCCCTGCTCAAGGACGCACCGGTGCTTCTATTGGACGAAGCAACCAGCGCACTGGATGCGCAAAGCGAACGCGCCGTGCAACAGGCGCTTGAGCGCCTGATGGCCGGCCGCACCACGCTGGTCATCGCCCATCGGCTGGCAACGGTATTGAAGGCGGACCGCATCGTAGTGATGGACCACGGTCGCATCGTCGCGCAGGGCACGCATGCTGAACTGTTGGCCCAGGATGGCTTGTACGCCGAACTGGCGCGACTGCAATTCATAGATTGAGAACGCTGCGGTAACGCATCGCTAACAAGGCCGGCGGCAAGCTCACACGGTGGTCGCACTGATACAGCGCGATCACCTTCTCTGCATTGGAGGCGAGCTATGGCGTTCCGACAATTCCCCGCAACCACCCGTGATGGCGAGAGCTGCATCGTCATCGAATTTTTAGACGAGCCAAGCAGCACCCAAGCCAGTAGTACAACCCGACCGCCGCGGTATGAGCTTGCCGATGGCCGGCCGCTACTGCGTCGGGGCAGCGACCTGTTCAGTGCCGATGGCGAAGTCAGCCTGTCGATGAACCAGCCCTACCGGGCCTGATTCCCAGCTTCTGCAGCGCGCCGTGATCATTGCCGGCGCGCATCAGGATGGCCCCGTGCCGGCAGGCCGGGTAATTCTGAATACGCTTTGCCGATGCAGCTCGCGACTGATCAAATTTTCACCAATCATCTTGACAGCCTTGTGCTGCAAGGGATGCCAGCGATTATCCACATGCTTGCACACACACCACTGTGGATTAAGTCGCAGCTGGTGAGACGCAAATAAGCTTGAGCCCCCTCCCTTTTGCGCAGCAAAGGGGAGGGTTGGGGAGGGGTGCTTTAGCCGCCATGGCTTTTGTGGGAGCGGCGTAAGCCACGAAGCTCCCGCCACCAGCCGAAGCCGATAGCGCATTGCAGTTGCCAAGGTGTCGTAATCGTTCGGGATCGCCAGCTTCGCGGGGTAACCCCCGCCCAACGCAACGAAAAATAAAGCACGCATAACGCACCCGCCCCCGGCCAAAAACCCAGCGA